>JAFBAP010000089.1 GCA_019247695.1 Verrucomicrobiota bacterium
CGCCGAACTCCGAACGCCGAACTCCGAACGCCGAACGCCGAACTCCGAACGCTTTCCCCTTCTTCCTCTTCCTCTTCCTCTTCCCGCCGTGGTCGCCGTGGCTCGCCGTGTTCGCCGTGTGAACTCTTACGTTGCGCCCGCCAAACCCGCTGTGCCCGCCGTGTGACCGAACTCCGAACTCCGAACTCCGAACTCCGAAACTACCCGTTACGCATATTGAGCCATGCACGGATCAACCGCCGGGCGATGGTGTCCAGATGCGGGTAACGGAGGTCGAGCCGGGCCATCAAGGCATTGGTTTCATCGACGTCGAACCACCGGACTTCGGCCAGTTCCGGCGCGCACACGATGTCGGTATTGATCGCCTCCGCGTGAAACCCAAGCATTAACGATTGGGGAAAGGGCCAGGGCTGCGACCCGAAATACCGCAGGTTGGTTACGTCAATGCAGGTTTCCTCTTTGACCTCGCGAATGACGGCTTGTTCGACGGTTTCTCCAGCTTCCACAAACCCGGCCAGCGTTGAGAAGATTCCTTCCGGCCAACTGGGCTGGCGCCCCAGGAGGCACCGGTTTTCGTTGTGCACCAGCATGATCGTTGCCGGGTCGCTGCGCGGAAAGATCTGGGTCTTGCACGATTCATTGGTGCACACCATGACATGGCCCGCTTCGCCGGGACGGGTCGGTGAGGCGCAGACATGGCAGAAACGCTGGCTGGCGTGCCAATGCATGATCGCACGAACGTAGAAAAGCAGCCCGCGATCCGCCGCGGTGAGTTGCCCCTGATAACTTCGAAGGTGGCCGAAAAAGGCGGCGGACTCGGTGAGCTGCAACTGGTCGAGCGCTTCGCGCTGGGTTTCAGCCCGAGCGGACAGGTCTAACGCAAACAAAGCCTGGTCATCAGCCTGGGTCCCAAGGAATACGATCGGGGCCGAATCAAAAGCCTGGGCTTCAAGGCGGACCGCGAGCGGTGGACGATTGCCGTCGTTCGCGAAAAGGTTTTGGCCTTTCCAGTATGGAACCATCCAGGCCGGCGCTTCAAACTGGCCGGACAGCCACCCTGAGTCGAGTCGCCGGTGCGAAGCCCGGTCGAACTTGTGAAGCAAAGGGTCCAGCGCCGTAACTTTAGCCATGCGCTATCTTTTTACATCGTGTGATCCATCCCGCAACCATGCATGCATGGACGACGGCAGCCTACGAGTGCCGCTTTTCCCCGCTTGGCCGGGCATCCCGGGGCACGAGTTCATTTTGAACCCAGGTTTCGCAGGAGCGCGCCGAGGATGCCACCGGCGCCGGCGCTTTCGACCCGTTCGATGGTCCTGGGCAGATAAGGCGACAATGCGTGCGCCAGGTTTGCGAGGGGTAACGACTGCAGCCAGATCCGGCCGGGGCCGGTCAAGGCAGCCAGAAAAATGCCGTCGCCTCCGAACAGCAGGTTTTTGATGCCGGGAATCCGGGTGATGCTGAAATTGACGGTCGCGTCAAACATGCCGACGTGACCCGGGTGCACGCGTAACGTTTCACCCGGTCCGAGGTCGTAGCTGACCACCTCGCCGTCCAGTTCGATCCACGCTTCCCCGGCTCCCGTTACCTGTTGCAGCAGAAAACCCTCTCCGCCAAAAATGCCGGCGCCGAGCGACTGCTGGAAACCGACCGAGAGTTGGACGCCGGGTGTCCCGCAGAGGAATCCGTGCCGATGGACCAGATAACTTTTCGCGGGTGTGACCGCGATCGGCAGGATGTGTCCGGGAACGCGCGTTGCGAACGCCAGCAAACCAGGTTCACCGTGCGCCGAGTATCGGGTCATGAAAAGCGAGCCGCCGCCTGCCAACCGTCTGAACGCGCCGAAAATGCCGCCGGAGCCCCCGAGTTGCGCGCTGGTCTGCAGCGTGATGGATGCACTCATCCAGGATAACTCGCCGGACACCGCCACCACGCTTTCGCCCGGCGCCAGTTGAAACTCCAGGACCGGCAGCGTGGTACCGATAATTCGATGGTTCATGCGCGCTTATGTACGGCAACCGGCGCGGCCTGACGAGACATCATTCCCATTCGGTCGCAGGAGACGGCACGCCGCACCACGGGGAGTCAAGCTTCGCCGGTTTCCGGTTGTAAACTGGGAAAAACGCGGAAGATCTCCTCGCGCGTCGGCCGGCGAACCGAGGCCACGTCGATTTCCTGGCGCCGGCCGTTGATTTCCGCGGTGAATCGTTCCCCCGTTTTCCGGCCGAGCAAGGCTTTTCCGAGGGGTGAATTGTATGGTATCGGAACCAGGTCACCTTCCTCGGGCAGGTGGTTGTCGCGTGCGCCGGCCACCAGAAAACTGTCGGTTGCGCCGTTCCAGTCGAGCGTTACCACGGTTCCGATCTCGATTTGGGCAACCGCGGGAGCGGCCGGGTCGGACGGCACCCAGCTGAGCGGATCGACCAGGGTGTGTCCCTGGGCAATCAGATCGTTCATTTCACGGGTCAGGCGGCGCTGGATTCGCCCCATGGTCCGGAACTTTTCTTTGGCGGCCTGGTAAGGGGCATTTTCGCTCAGGTCTCCGTCCAGCTTGGCAACCTTTGCCTCGCGCAGGGCGGCGTTCTTCTGGGCGACGGTGTCCTCAAAACGGTCGCCCAGGGCCCATGCGCTCACCGTCGAAAGGATGATTTTGTCTGGCATAATTCGTCTTCAACAGGCTTGCGCGGGAGCAATCCATGGAGATTTTACGGGCCGGTTCCCTGCAGACCCGCGTTAGGCTCTCCCCTATCCGCCCGTCACCTTAGACGTTACGCCGGCTCTGAGCTTCAACTCTTCAGCCGCAGCCAGGAAAAGCCGTACGGGGCGAGTTTCACCTTGATCTTTCCGTCTTTGACAGATTCCATCGGCAATTCGTCGAAAAGGTAAAGAAAGCGGATGAACCGTTCGTCCCAGAGGTGAACCGTCACTTCCACCGGTTTGCCGGCGAAATTATGCACGGCCAGCAGCGCATTTCGGTTCTCGTCTTCACAGGCATGGGCAAACACGTGGCTGGGACAATCGTTTTCCACGAACCGGAAATTACCTTCGCCGATCTCAGGGTATTCCTTCCGGGTGCGTATCAACCGCTCGAGCGCGTTGAGTAACGAGTCCGGCTGGCGTCGCTGGGTCTGAACGTTCACCTTGCGATAATCAAACGGCCCGGAGCTGACGAGGGGACGCCGCAACTGGCTCGGCGGAGCGGATGAAAATCCGGCATTCCGGTCGGGTGACCACTGCATGGGCGTGCGCACGCTGTAACGCTCTTCCTGTTTAAGGTCATCGCCCATCCCGATCTCATCGCCGTACCAAATGACCGGCGTACCCGGCAGCGAGAAGATCAGGCTGTAGCCGAGCATTTGCCGCGCGAGGTTTCCATCCAGCATCGGTGCCAACCGCCGGCGGATACCCCGGTCGTAGAGCTGCATTTCCGGCTTCGGCCCGAAAGCTTCAAAACAAAGCTCACGTTCGATGTTGCTCAGCCGGCTAAGGTCCAATTCATCATGGTTGCGCAGGAAATAGGCAAAATGGCAACCGCCGGGCAGCTTGGGCAACTGGAGCAGGCTGCGGGTCAGCGGCTCGGGTGACTCCTGAGCCATCGCGAGGAACAGGTGCGGGTTAACGAAGAAATTAAGCACCATGTGCATGCGCTCGCCGCGATTGCCGAAGAAATGCAGCATCTGGTCCGGAAGCACGTTCGCCTCAGCCAGCAGGATCGCGTTGCCGGTGCGCCACGACAGGAAACTGCGCAGTTCATCAAGAAATGTGAATTCCTCGTGGGGCCGCTTGTCGGCGTCCGCCCCCTTATAGGCGATCACGAACGGCGTGGCGTCCACCCGGAAACCCGACACGCCGAGGGCCAGCCAGAACCCCATGATCTTTTTGATTTCCGCACGAACGGCCGGGTGAGCCGTGTTCAGGTCGGGTTGATAGTCATAGAACCGGTGAAAGTAGTAGGCTTTGGCCAGCCGGTCGTAATGCCACACGGAGCGCTGTTTCCCCGGAAAAACCACTTGGTCGCTCGTGTTGCCGGGTTCATCCTTTCGCCAGACGTAATAGTCGTGGTACTGCGGGCGGCCGCGCCGGGCCGCCTGGAACCACGGGTGCTGGTCCGAGGTGTGGTTGACCACCAGATCGATGATGACCCGGATCCCGCGGTCCTGGGCCTCGTGCATGAAAGCAACGAAATCGCCGAGATCGCCCAGGGCCGGATGGACGTTGATATAATCGGTGATGTCGTAGCCGTTGTCGCGCCCGGGCGACGGGTAAAACGGCAGAAGCCAGACGCAGTTTACGCCGAGGCCGGCAAGGTAACTCAGGCCTTGTTGCAGCCCGATAAAGTCGCCGATCCCGTCCCCGTTCCCATCCTTGAAAGTATCGACGTCCACACAATAAATGACCGCGTTCTTGAACCAGCGACTTTCCATGGTGGCAAGGGGAATGGAATGCATGCGGGAGCGATCCACGCTTTCACAGATCTTTTCGGATTAGAAGAGGATTCGGCAGCGCATATTTACCGGCACGCCGAGGAATGGAGCGCCTACGTTCAGAAGCGCCAGTCGCTCATGGCCTGACAGGGTTGAATCCCTACCGGATCCGCGCTGATTTTCAGGCACCGGGCCTACCCGGATTA
The DNA here is from genome assembly GCA_019247695.1 of Verrucomicrobiota bacterium. Lineage (NCBI taxonomy): Bacteria > Pseudomonadati > Verrucomicrobiota > Verrucomicrobiota bacterium. The sequence goes on from JAFBAP010000089.1 coordinate 4,631, forward strand.
CAGAGGCCGGACGACCGGTCCGGCTCACTTGTTCTGTTTTTGTCAGCACACAAGGTTTATGGAGAACCGAAATCAAACCGCGCAAGACAATGCCCCCGGGCAGCCCAGCCAGACCGACATGATCCTTGGACGACCGGCCGATCAGGCGCCCAAAGACGTTGTTGCGGCAGTGGCGCCGGACCAGATCGACCCGGTGCTTCGGCCGCGTTACCAACAGCTTTTACAGCTACGCGATGACCTCATCGATCAGGAAAACAACCTGCAGGCGCAGGGCGAAGAGGTGCAACCGAAGGACCGGCAACAGGCGGATGCGGAGTCGGCCACCGTCATCAACCTTCGCGACATGGCGTTTGCCCGCGCCATGACTTACAACGAGTTAATCGAAGAAGTAAACGAGGCGCTGGGCCGGATCGAGGGCGGCACCTACGGCCGTTGCGAATTGACCGGCAAACCGATTCCCGCCGAACGGCTTGACGCCATTCCCTGGACACGATTCACGGCCGAAGCCGAAGCGCAACTGGAAAGGGAAGGTCAGGCGCCGGCCCAGTTCCGTTTTCCTGACGCCGGGCGGCTCAAAGGCAGCTCGGAGACGATCGAGCTTAGCGGCGGCAACGAGACGCAGACCACCGAGGAAGGACCCGCCTCTCCTTCGCAATCCGAAGAAAAGAGATAAAACGTCCACAGATTACGCAGATTAAAGGGATTAAGGATTCACCCCGGCATGCCGGCTTCCACCCGACACTCGGCACTCGGCACTCAACACTCGGCACCCGGCACTCCTCACCCGTTGTTGGCTGCGCCGCGCGCGTCACCGATGTTCACCTGCACTGAGCTGACGCGTTTACGCCCGGCCATTTCCTCGCCCGCTTCAGGCGGTAACCGGGCGAAACTGATGGCGGACCACAGTGAAATCAGACCCACCAGCAGGAACGCAAACGGAAAATCCGCGGCCGACAACCTCGTGTGCCCGTGTAGCGCCATGGTCGACTGGAGCGTCGACGCAGCCACCGTAATGCCGAGGCTGAGGGAAACCTGCTGGGCTACACTTGCAAAACTGGTTGCGGCACTCATGCGAGGTTGTTCGACCTCGGCATAGCTGATGGCGTTGATGCAGGTAAACTCCAGGGAACGGAAGAAGCCGCCCACGAAAAGGACCAAGACGATAATCGCGACCGGCGTCGTTTCGGCGAAGAGGGCAGGGGCGGCGATCAGCACGGCACTGATGATCGAGTTGACGACGAGCACCCGGCGGAAGCCATACCGCCGGAGGATGCCGGCGGCCGCGGTTTTCATCCCCATCGCGCCGATCGCCGCGACGAAGGTCAACAGGCCGGAGTTCAGCGGGCTGAATCCGAAGCCGAGCTGCAGCAGCAAGGGCAACAGAAGCGGCATGGCGCCTACGCCGATGCGAAATAGCGAGCCGCCGGTAATGCCGGCGCGAAAAGTGGGAAGCCGCAGCAGGCTGAGGTCCAGAAGGGGAGTTTCGTCCCGGCACGCGTGCCACACGTAGAGCGCCGACAAGCCCAGGCCGGTCACGAGTAACGCTGCCGCCACCCACGGCGAAACGAAACTAACGTCCATCACGGCGGCCCCCGAAACGACGGCCGCCAGGCCGACCCCGGAAAGCACAAAGCCGAGCGCGTCGAACGGGGGCACGTCGTCCGCCCGGACATTCGGGATGTAAAGCGTTGCGAGAATCATCCCGAGCCCCGCAATCGGCAGGTTGATCCAGAAGATCCAGCGCCATGAAAAAAAGGTGGTGATAAACCCGCCGACGGGCGGCCCGATGACCGGCCCGAGCAAGGCAGGGATCGTCAACCAGGCAAGTGCACCGACTAACTCCGAACGTGGTACCGTGCGCAGAATGACTAATCGTCCCACCGGCACCATCATCGCGCCCCCGACTCCCTGAAGGGCTCGGGCCGCCACCAGGACCTGGACGTTGCCGGCAAACCCGCAAAAGGCTGATCCCAGAGCAAAGACCAGAATCGCAGCTCGGAAAACGATCCGAGCCCCGAACCGGTCTGCCGTCCAGCCGGACGCAGGGATGAAAACTGCCAGGGTAAGCAGGTAGGAGGTGAGCGCCAGCTTCAGCTGGATCGGGCTCTCGTGCATGTCATGGGCAATTGCCGGCAGCGCGGTCGACAGCACCGTCGCGTCAAGGTTTTCCATGAACAATGCGCAAGCCACGATCAGGGGCACCAAAATCCTTAGAGGCAGGGTGCCATTCTCCTGAGCTCGAGCCAAAACCGCCATTCCTGTGTTAAGCCAATGTCACCGTCGAACTGCTTGCGCCAACAAATATTACTCGGGAACGTCCCTAGTACGGCACTCAGGCAGGGGTTAACGAGGAGCGAGTAAGCGGGCACGACGACAGAGTTCACACGGTCACACGGCGGGCACAGTGGGTGGGGCGGGCACAACGTAAGAGTTCACACGGCGACCACGGCGGAAAGAGGAAAGGGTTCGGGGTTCGGAGCCGGGAGATGTCACGAATGAAGAGGGAACCGACGCCGTTGTGAGGTGTCCCTCTTAATCTGTGTCAATCTGTGTAATCTGTGGATGTTTTCTCTCTTTTCTGCGTTCTCTGCGTGTTCTGCGGATGATTTCTTGTTCGTTACAGGGAGTGCGCGATGGCGCGGCTCAGCTCCATCAACTCTTCGCTGAGCAGCCGCGCCAGGCCCGCGTAATCACCCGGTTGCCACCCTGACCGGCGCGCTTCGAAACTGCGGCCGGCGATCGGGTCGGTGCCGTTGGCCGCGAGGACCTGGTACCGGGCGGTGAGGATCACCTGGCCGGTATCGGTACCCTCGAAACGCTGCAACTGAATCGCCACGCTGTAAGAGGAATCGCCTGGTGGTGGAGAGGTGGGTGTAAACGACGTGGCCTGAACGTGCGCCACCCGGTTCAGACCCTCGGCCACCATCCTTGCAATCCCTTGATCCAGCGGCTCCGCCCATCGCGCTGAGCTGGCGTAGGCCACCTGGTTTCCTGCCCTGACCATCACCAGACTGTTCCTGGCGAGGTAGGCCGGAACCGCGACCCTCTGGACATAGACACTCGGACCGCCATGGCTCCGGCCGTTGCCGCCCGCAGGCGGGGTAAGCAAATAAAATTGCGGCAACGGTTCCCTGGCGGCACAAGCCGCCAGAAAAAATGCCAGCGCCAGCCCGATGGCCCTGAGCTTGAATTTCCGTTCCCGTCTCACGGCTGATCCTGGCGGGGCGGCTTACGGCCGAACAAAATCGAGTTCGGGTGTCGCTGCAGAAAATCCGAAAGGTTCTGGATGGATGCTGCTGCGGCACTCAACTGCGAAAGGGAACTGTCCAATTGATACTGGAACCCGGAGTTCGGTTTAAGCATGGTGTTCAGGCTGCCCACCGTTTTCTGAATCGATGCCAGCGTCCGCTTGGCTTCATCCAGGGTCGGATTCAGATTTTTCGCAGCCGGGCTAAGTTCGGTGTCAAGGTTCTTGAGCGTCGCCGTCAATTGATCGAAAGACGTATGCAGGCTGGTGAGGACTCCTTTGACGTCCGGACCATTCACCAGCTTGTTGAGGGATTCAGTTGTCTCGTTGAGCGAAGCGCCTAGTTTTTCCAGTTGCATGGCGTCGATGCCCGTACGCGCGCTCGCCACCAGATCCTGGACGTTCTGTGCCAGAGCAAGAAAGTTGACGTTGCCCAGGTTGCTGACCGCTTTCGTTACGTTGGTCATGATGGCTTCGATGTCAGACGGTTCGCCCGGGATCATCAGGTAGCGTTCATCCCCCGATTCCGGCGGGATAAGCAGCGGCGGTGCGTCCTTGTAAAAGTCGAGCGAGACGTAAAGCTGACCGCTGATCAGGCTCTCAAAATCCAGCTTTGCCCGCAACCCGTTCTCGACCCGCTTCTCGTTCAACTGGCGGCTCGACAAGTCGATGGGGGCACCGGTGTGCTTCTCGACCAGACGGGTGTCAATGGCGTAAAACACCTTGACGAACGGCGGTTGGGTGGCACCGCGGAGACTGAGAGCGACCTTGCTGACCTGGCCCACGGTCACCCCCTTGAATTTAACGTTCGATCCTACCGTCAGGCCGTTTACCGATTGATTAAAGTAAGTAAGAAAAACCTGCTTTTCGGAAAACAGGTTCATGCTGCCGAAAAACACGATAGCGCCGACGGCGATGAGGAGGGCGCCGAGAACGAACGCCCCAATGAGGGTCGGATTAGCTTTTCGACTCATGCGGTCCTTTCCGGCCGTGCGAAAGTTCCCCGCGGAGGAGAAAATCCCGTACCTTGGGATGGCTGTGTCCCTCCTCGACCAGGTCTTTCGGACTGCCTTGGGCGATCATTCGTTTTGTGTCGGCATCCAGGAAAATGGAGTTGTCGGCGATGGTGAAAATTGAGGGGAGCTCATGCGTAACCACCATGATGGTGGTGCCGAGGCTATCCCGCAGCCGCAAGATCAAGTCGTCCAGCCGCCGCGAACTGAGCGGGTCCAATCCGGCCGACGGTTCATCGAAAAACAGGAAGGCCGGGTCAAGCGCCATGGCTCGAGCCAGGCCGGCGCGCTTGCGCATGCCGCCGCTGATTTCTGCAGGATAAAATTCTTCAAACCCTTTCAGCCCGACCAGCGCAAGCTTCAGCGACACGATCTCCTGGATCTCCCGGCGGCCCAACCGGGTGTACTGCTCGAGCGGCAGGGCCACATTTTCAGCCAGCGTCATCGAACTCCAGAGCGCTCCCGCCTGGAATAACACGCCGAATTTGCGCTGCATGCTTTCTCTTTCTTCGGGTGACGCCTTCGAGTAGCTTTGGCCGTCGTACAAAATCTCGCCTTTTTCTACCGCTTTAAGCCCGATCATGTATTTCAAAAGGGTGCTCTTGCCGCAACCGCTGCCGCCCATGATCACCATGACTTCACCCTTTTTCACGGTGAAATTGATGTCGCGCATCACCACGTAAGAACCGTATCTCAGCTCGAGGTCTCTGACTTCGATCGCGCAGGTCCCCTGGCCACCCTCGGTGTCCCGTGAAGGTCCGGGTCCGCCGGCATGCGGATCAGGCGCCCCGGCTTGCGGCATCTCGACTGCAGGTTGGGTCATTATCTTATATTCAGGGTTTGTTGGATGACATCGAGCACCGCGTCGCCGGCCACAATCCACGTGATAGACAACACCACGGCCGAGGTGGCGGCATCGCCGACGGCGGCGGCATCCCGGCCGCACGCGATTCCGCGCTGGCATCCCGCCATGGCCACGATCACCCCGAAAACCGAACTTTTCACCAGGCCGATCATGACATCGGTGAGATGGACTGCCCCGAGGGTCTGATTCCAGTATTGCTGCAGGCTGACGCCCAGAAAACTCATCGCGACCAGCGCCCCGCCGGCCATCCCTATCAGGTCGGCATAGAGCGTCAGCAGCGGCATCATGATGCAAAGCGCCAGCACCCGCGGGCTCACCAGAAAATCCGTCGGCGAAATGGCGAGGGTGACGAGCGCGTCGATCTCTTCCGAAACCTTCATGCTTCCAATCTGCGCGGCAAAAGCGGCTCCGGTTCGCCCGGCCATGATGATCCCGGTCATGAGCGCGCCCATTTCCTGCGTTATACCCAGCCCCACCAGGTTGGCTACGTAAATGCCCGCCCCGAACTGCCTCAACTGGATGGCGCCGACAAAGGCGAGAATCAACCCGGTCAGAAAACTGATCAGACTGACGATCGGCAACGCCTGGGCGCTGCACTCCTGCATCGTCAGCCAGAACAGCCGCCAGTCGAATGCCGCTTGCCGTCTCAGGATGCGGCCAAAGCTCAGAATGATTTCGCCAATGAAGGTGAGGGTGGCGACCGCCCCGCCGGCGAGCCCCAGCACCCATTCGCCCAGAAACACCAACAGGGTCCTGCGTTCGGCCCGGGCGCGGCCGGTCTTTCTTTCCGGGACCTCATTGGCAAGCGCCTCCAGGTCCCGAATCCCTGCAGGCAACGAATCCTCCACCAGACGGACCTGGTGCTGGCGGCACCATTCCTCAACCCGCGAGATCAAAAGGAGGAGGCTGCTGTCCCAGCTTTCCAATCCATTCGTCCGGAATGCCAGACTGGCCACCGGTCCCTGGTGATCTAACTCCGACATAACCTGGTCGATTTGCCGGGTCGGAATGCGCCGGATGCTCCAATTCCCGTCGACCGCCATAACCACCTGGTCACCGGTTTTCTGAACCGAAGCCCGGGCGTCCGGTTGTACCGTTGAAGAATTGGTCGTTTCCATCGGCTCCCCAAAACCCACCGCAGGGTTCCTGCCCAACAACGACCAGAGAGTGCATCGGGTCAACGCCGGACTCGGCCCGGCACATTATTTAGGTAGCGGGAAATGGGCCGGTGCCGGCTGGTATGGCCCCTGTTTTCACGCGTAACGATTGATGACGGGGCGACGATCGCTCATCATGGGAAAACCCCTCCTATGGACCTCTACACCCTCACCAACGCCAACGGAATCGAAGCCCGGGTCATCAACTACGGCGCTCACCTTGTCTCGTTGAAAGTTCCCGATCGAAACCGCCATTTTGCCGACGTGCTGCTCGGTTTTGATCGCCCTGAAGAGTACGAGCAGCCCAACCCCTATTTCGGAGCGATCGTGGGCCGGTACGCCAACCGCATCGCCCATGGCCGCTTTACCCTGAACGGCGTCACCTACCAACTGGCCACCAACGATCGCGGCAATCACTTGCACGGCGGGATCCGTGGTTTCGACAAGGTTTTCTGGCAGGGCCAGCCTTCTGAACCGGCGGGTCGCGGCTCAGGCGTCACCTTGACTTACCTGAGCCCGGATGGAGAGGAAGGGTATCCCGGGACCTTACGGGCGAAGGTCACTTACGTTCTCAACGACGAAAATGGGCTCGAAATTCATTATGAAGCGACGACCGACCAGCCGACCGTGATTAATCTTACCAATCACGCCTATTTTAATCTAACCGACGGGGGCCGCGGAACCATCGTCGATCACGTGTTGACGATCGCCGGCAGCCGCTTTACCCCGACGGACAAAGCCTCCATTCCGACCGGCCGGGTCGTAAGCGTGCACGGTACCCCGTTTGACTTCACCAGACCCACCCCCATCGGCGCACGAATCCGGGAGGAAAATGAGCAGCTTGCCGATGGCCTCGGGTACGATCACAACTGGGTTCTCGACAAAATCGGCCACGAGCTTTCGCTGGCCGCAACGGTTCATGACCCGGCTTCAGGACGGTTCATGGAGGTGTTAACAACCCAACCCGGAATTCAGTTTTATTCCGGGAACCAACTTGACGGCTCGGTCCGGGGTAAACAAGGGACCTCTTACCAGTTCAGGTCGGGGCTTTGCCTGGAGACCCAACACTTTCCTGATTCACCCAACGAACCTTCGTATCCCTCAACGGTCCTGAATCCGGGAGCGACGTACACCCAGACCACCATTTACCGTTTCTCGGTCAGGTAGCCCGGCCGGCCTCGGGATTGATCCGGACTGCGGATCAACGGAATCATTTTCCCTTGAGGGAAAACGATCCGAATGATCCGCGATCCGGATCATTCGTCCTTAACCGGCAGGTTGCCAAAGCCGGATTTGCCTTGCTCAACCTTGGTTTCAAGCGCGACACGCAGCTCTTCGGCTGCGGCCCGGCTGGCCGCCTTCGCTTTGCTGGTCGCCTCGGATTGGTCCTCTTGATCCGGTGACGCTGACTTCTCCTCGTGCGTTACATCTTCGTCCATAAAGCCATTCTCCTTCTTGTCGGCCGGTCTTGCAGCATCAAAGCGCAAAAGCGGTGATGTCCAAAGAAGGCGCACCTGCGACCGGCTGTCATCTTCAGCCCACGCCTTGCGTCCTTCGGCAAGTCCATCATGGTTCTTCCTCTTTTTTCCTGGCCTCCTTCAGGGCGCTTTTGTACCAGCGCCCGGTTTGAAACCGGACAAGGAAGCAGGTCATCTTTACCACTTCCTCCAGGATTTTCGCCGCGAAAATGCCGTAAAATCCGAAAGGGGCAAGCAGTCCCAGCCCGATCGCGGCCGGCAACCCAACCGCGTACGTACCCGCGAGATTGCCGATGAGGACAAAGCGGGTGTCGCCGCCGCTGGCGAGCACGCCATTGCCGAGCACGCTGCTGAGAACTTTGACCGGCTGCGTTGTGGCCATCAGGATCACCCCCCAGAACGCCAGTTGCAGAACATCCTTGCCGACTTTCGGGTAAAGCACCGGCAACAGCGTGCTGGACGCGGCGTACAACACGCCGAGCACCACGGCGGTGATCAGGCCGAATCGGATTGTCTGCCAGGCGCTGGCTTTGGCGGCTTTGACCGAGCCGACGCCTAAAGCCTGGCCGATAACGGCCACCGCAGCGGGACCAAAGCCGGCTGAAACCACGATAAAGACGTTTTCCAGAGACATTGAGACCTGGCTGGCCGCCAGCGCGGTGGTGCCCAAACGCGTAAAAACGACCGTATAAATAAACGTGCTGGTACCCCAAAGAACTTCCGACAACGCAATTGGTGCGGTGAGCCGGACAAGTTTCCGGCCCGTCGCGATGATTTTCGAACCTCGTCCCGGCCACAACCAGGTCAGCTCCTTTTTGCCCGTATAAAGAATCGCCATCAACGCCAGGCACCGGCAGCTCTGTGAAATCAGCGTCGCCAGCCCAGCCCCTGCCACGCCGAATTTCGGGACGGGTCCGAACCCCAGGACCAGCATAAAGCCGAGCGCAGTATTCAGCGCGACGGCGCTGCCGGTGATGATCATCGGCGTTCGGGAATCGTCCAATGACCGGAAAACGGCGCTCGTGACCGAACTCAGGATCATCGGCGCCGTCGAGATGGCGTACAGTTGGAAGTAGCTTTTGGCGTCCTCAGCCAGCTGCGCATCTGCGCCCACCAATTGGAGAATGGGTTGGGAAAGCGCGACGAAGCTAATCGCCGTGAACAGCCCGAGGATGCCCGAAAGCACCTGGCCTGCCATCGCGACACGCGACACCTCGTCCATGTCTTTGCGTCCGAACGCCCGAGCCACCATCACCCCGGCACCAACACCCGCCGACGCATACAGCAACAGCGCAATCGAAGCGATACTGTTCGATAATCCGACGCTGGCCACCGCACCTGCACCCAGATAGCCAACGATTATCTGATCGACAAAGTTGAAACCCATCTGGAAGACCGACTCCAGACTGATGGGCACGGCCAGACGGATGATCTTGCCCGGATCACCACGTGAGTTGGGATCCTTTCCCGCTGGTTCTGCCTGGCCGGGAAAGGACGCTGGTTGCTTCTGTGTCGATTCGGCCAAAGGGGGAAAGGATCCGGGTAACTTGGACTCGTTTAAAGACGCTGCACTCTAGCCGGTTATTCGATTGTCCCCCGCCTTGTGGATTCAGTCACACCACGGGCACAGCGGGTTTGGCGGGCATAACGACTGAGTTCACACGGTCACACGGCGGCCGCAGCGGGGGTGGCGGGCACAACGACTGAGTTCACACGGCGAACACGGCGGCCCACGGCGGGAAGACAGAAATCAGCCGCAGAACACGCAGAAGAACGCAGAAAAGAGGATCCATCCACAGATTACACAGATTGACACAGATTAAGGTCACACGGCGGCAACTCCAAGGTTGACACTCGCACCCAACCCCCATGCTGCCGCTCCGAACTCCGAACTCCGAACTCCGAACTCCGAACTCCGAACTCCGAACTCCGAACTCCGAACTCCGAACTCCGAACTCGTTCCCCTTCTTCCCGCCGTGGTCGCCGTGGTTCGCCGTGTTCGCCGTGTGAACTCTTCCGTCGTGTCCGCCCTCCTCGCTGCGCCCGCTGTGTGACCGTGTGCCCGTGTGAACTCTTACGTTGTGCCCGCCAAACCCGCTGTGCCCGCCGTGTGACCGTGCAACCGCGCCACGAACTCCGATTCTCGGGAATGCACCACCGCTAAGTAATCTTCCGCCCGGGTAAGGGCCACATAAAAGAGGGCTTCCTGTTCCTCGGGTGCGCGGTTAAGCCAACCTGCCTGCGGCAGGATATCGGCCCACAGAAAAACCACGGCTTTAAATTGCAATCCTTTCGCGTGAAAAATGTTGAGCAGCTTAACGCCGGGCTCGTTGACCCGGGTGCGTGCGGCTGTATCCGCCCGGTTACTCAGCCAGATAAAAGGGATGGCTTTGGCGTTAAGGTCACGGCGGAACTGGGCGAAGGTTTCGGTCAGATCCTGCAGCACCGCCGGCACCAGCACCCCGATGTCAGCCGGACGAAGCGGACGAGAAAGCTGCCGGGTGCCGAATCTGCCCCGGAGTAAACCGGCGATCAAGTCGACGGCGTGCGCGCACTCATCGAGCCGATCCTTTGCCCGAATCACCACCGGCGGCACCCCGCTTGAACGCGCCGCTTGCGCATGGTCAACGGCGACCGGGCTCACCCCATCGTCCTCCCAGTCCTCCGTCCGGGCAAACGGCGCCGCGAACCCCATGATCTCGCGGGCGTTCCGATAACTCTTGCGCAGGTAGAGCGTACGGCCCTGAACCGAAAACCCGAGGCTGCTCCAACGGGTACGCCGCCTGCCATAGAGGCCCTGGTTGCCATCGCCCGCAATCAGAAGGTCTCCGTGCTCGGGATTGTGCAGCAGGCAGCGCGCGCATCGAAACCAGACCGGATCAAAATCCTGGGCTTCGTCGATCAATACCGCGTCATAACGAAGTTCAGGGGCGACGATCCGGAACCGTGCCAGCAACCGCCGGCCGAGTTCGCTTTGCGGCTCCGCCGGGTGGGTTCGCCGAATCACGCCGTAGTCACGGGCGAGCTTATCGAAGTGCCGGACGGTGATTAACTCGCCTGCTCCGTGCAGGGCACGCTCGAGATAACTGCCAAGCGAGACGTTGAAACAGATTATCAGGACGCGCCGGCCGGCTCCTTGAGCCAGGAGGCGCGCCCGCGAGACCAGCACGATCGTTTTGCCCGACCCGGCAGCCCCGAACATCAGGCGGGGGCCGGACCCCGGATCGCGAACGGCGAGTTCCTGTTCCAGGTCGAGCACCCTGAAATCAAGTAAACCCTTTTCGGAGGATTCCACCATTCCCGGCCGGGGGACGCTGACCACTTCGACGGCGATCTCATCGACAACCGCGGCCTTCTCCGGCGTTGACGGTCCAAGCCGCAACCATGGCACGCCGGGTACAGCGGTTTCCGCCGGAGGAACCACCCGGGCGGCGGACGGGACCGCCACCGGACCTCCCAGGCTCGAGATCAGCAACTCCGGATGAAGGATTGCCCGAAGCGTTTTTACCTGAAATTCGGTCATCACCGGAAACGGCCAGCTCGGGTGGAAGAACCGGCCCAAACCGGTTGAGGCCTGATTGCCGAAGGCCGCCTCCAATTCGTCGCCGGTAATCACATCCGGTGCGGAAAAGAGAGCGTTCCAGCCTGAACCAGCCAACTGGCTACGGGTGAGGTTTGACAGCACCGCCAAGGCAGCAAGAGGAAAAAAGAATTGGTCGTCGGGTTGGAGGAGGTGCTGCGCCCATAAACGTTGCCGGCAACGCTCCTGGAGGTCATCCAGGTAAGTCCGCATTTCCTGCCGCGGGTGTTCGCAGGAACGAATTCGTCCCTGGCGATCCTTCACCGTGATCCGCTCATGGTTGCCGCCGATCAGGTTTTCCGGGAGCCATCCTCGGACGTCGATCGCCAGCAGACCCTGCCCGGGGTCGATCACGACGAAAGCCGGGTGCCGGCGCCTGAGATTTGCCTCGTAGTAAACGATGCAATCGGTGGCCAGATGGCGACGCAAAAGTTCATGGATGCGCTTTTCAGCGTCACTCGCGTGGTTTGGCAACCGGCCAGGGACACAAACCGCCATAAGGATGGCCGAAGCGTACCGTAGCGACCATGAGGCTGTCGAGCCGCGTTGCGTGGCGCCACCTTTAAGGTAGACCCCCCATTGTTCTATCCGCCCTACCATCGTGCGGGCTTCTTCCCATTGCACTTTCAGCCGCCTTGCGTGAAGCAGTCTTAGTATGAATTATCGCAGACTCGGTAAGGCTGGAGTTAAACTTAGCGAACTGTCCCTGGGGTCCTGGGTAACGTTCGGCGACCAGATCTCGGACGATGTCGCCGAAGCTTTGATGATCAAAGCCTACGAGGGCGGCGTGAATTTCTTTGATAACGCCGAAGGGTATGCTTCGGGCCGGTCCGAGCTCGTCATGGGCAAGATCCTCAAGAAACTCGGCTGGCCACGCGATACCTGGCTCGTATCCAGTAAAGTTTTTTTCGGTGCGGCGCCGCAACCGCAAAAGCCGAATCAATACGGTTTGAGCCGCAAACACGTCTTTGAAGCTTGTCACGCTGCGTTGAAGCGGCTGCAGGTGGATTACCTTGACCTGTTTTTCTGCCATCGGTCCGATCCCGAAACGCCCATCGAGGAAACGGTCCGGGTCATGTCCGACCTGATTACCCAAGGCAAGGTACTCTACTGGGGCACCAGCGTCTGGACCGCCGCGGAAATCCTGGAGGCGCACTTGGTGGCGCGGCAGTACAACCTGGTACCCCCGGCCATGGAGCAGCCTTACTATAACCTTCTGCAACGAGGCAAGGTCGAGGGGGAATACACCCAGCTTTATGACCGGTTCGGTATGGGTACAACCATCTGGTCGCCGCTGGCCAGCGGTCTGCTTACCGGTAAATACAACGAGGGTTTGCCGTCCAACGCCCGGCTCGGCCTGGAAAGCTACGGCTGGCTCCGCGACTGGATCATCAAGCCTGAGCGGCTGGAGAAGGTGAAGGCATTTTGTAATCTGGCCGGCAAAATCGGCCTGAAACCGTCTGTCCTGGCGATCGCCTGGTGCTTGAAAAACCCCAACGTCAGCACGGTCATTCTGGGCGCTTCGAAAGTCCAACAGCTCGAAGAAAATCTGCAGGCGTCCGCCGCAGCCGAGCAATTAACCCCGGACCTGATGGAGCGCATCGAGGAGATCATGGGCACCAAGCCTCCGGAACCGTCCAATTCGGATAACCATTAAAATGCCATAAATGGAAGAGGGTAACGGGTAACGGGTGGAAGGGCACGGGCCGTCGAAGTCACCCCTGAGCGGCATATACTCGACGCGACACCCGACACCCGGCACCCGTTACTCGTTACCCGCCACTATTTTCCATTTGTGGCATTCCCCACTCACCCGGCGCCGTCGGCCCGCGGGTGGAGGGGGACGTGCCCGATGATCTCGAGCCCGAACCCGTCCAATCCGACGACTTTCTTCGGGCTGTCCGTCAGCAGGCGCAACCGGTTGACTCCGAGGTCGGCCAGGATTTGCGCGCCCAAACCGTATTCGCGCAGCGGCTTTTTCGAGAGAGCGGGCGGCGCGTCTTCCCCGTCGGGGGTCGGCAGGTGTGTAAACGGCAGGCTGGTGGGCGTGCCGCGCGATTCCTGTCGCAGGTAAACCAGAACGCCCGGGTCGGCCTGGGCCAAACGCTCGAGCGAACGGTGTAATACGTTCGCGTCATCGCCGATCCGGGACCCGAACAGATCCTGGACGCTGTTCTCCCGGTGAACCCGGACCAGCGCGGTATCCTTGCGGGCCAGGTCGCCATGCACCAGGGCAATGTGCGTGCCGTCATCGATCAGGGACCGGTAAAGGTAGAGCTCGAACGGTCCGTAGTCGGTCGGCATACGGATCACCTCCTCGCGCCGGATCAGCTTTTCGCGCGAACTCCGGTACGCGATCAGATTTTCGATCGAATACAGCTTCAGGCCATGCTGCTGTTTGAACCGGATCAGGTCCGGCATTCGCGCCATTGAACCGTCGTCGTTTGTTAATTCGGCGAGCACGCCCACCGGGCGTAGCCCGGCCAAGCGCACCAGATCGACCGCAGCTTCTGTATGCCCGGCCCGGCTCAGCACCCCACCTTCCTGGAAGCGCAACGGGAAAATGTGGCCGGGCCGGACAAAGTCTTTGGCGGCCGTGCCCGGACTCGCCAGCAACCGGATGGTCCGGGCTCGGTCTGCAGCCGAGATCCCGGTGCTGATGCCCTCCCGCGCATCCACCGAGACCGTAAATGCGGTTCGCATCGACTCGCGATTCGTGCGGGTCATGAGCGGCAGGTCCAACCGGTCCAGGTCCGCTCCTTGCATCGGTACACAGATCACCCCGGAAGTGTAGCGCACCATGAACGCCACCAATTCCGGCGTGGCGTGCTCGGCAGCAAAAATCAGGTCGCCTTCATTTTCACGGTCGGCGTCATCCGTTACGATCACGATCCGGCCGTCGCGCAAGCCGGCGAGCACTTCCTCAATGGGATCAAAGCTCATGCAAGCCACCTGAGGCCAGCCGCCGCGATTTTGCAAGCCTGCAACCTCAGGACGTCCACCCTCCCGCCGGGGACCGAAAAAAGGTGAAGATTTCCTCCAAAAATTTGCTGAGGACCGCAGCCATGGAACATCCCGAGGCCCTTGTGACCAGCGTCCACAATTATAACGAACCTACGGTTTCCGGTGAGACCGGGAAGACACGCATCGACCTCCGATGGGAAGGTCCGCATGAAATCGGTGACTTCGAGCTGGAACGTTTAGGCAACGTCTTAAACAACGAGACTGAAACCGAGCATACCGGCTGGGTAGAGGTTGTATATCCCGGAAACGCGAAAACCGGTGACGTCATCCCTCTACGGAAGTCCTCTTAGCTAACAATTTTTTTGTTTTGTCCGAAAACCAGAACCGTCGCATGACCGTGACGGGGCCAGTCTTTTTTTGCCCCCGTTCCGTCATGATTTCACTATCTCTATGGCCACCTCGCAAGAACGCCGCAAGCTCGGTGCATTGACAACCTCCCCGCTCGGACTCGGCTGTATGGGCATGTCCGCCTTTTACGGTGAACGGGATGAAGAGCAATCGGTCGCGACCCTGAAGCGGGCGCTCGAACTGGGGGTCGACTTTTTCGATACCGCTGATGTGTATGGCATGGGCCATAACGAAGAACTCGTCGGCCGCGTTCTTAAGCCTATCCGGGGCCAGGTCATCATCGCCACTAAATATGCTAATACCTGGAACGAAAAGGGCGAGCGGACCGGGATCAGTAACGATCCCCGCTACATCAAACAGGCTTGTGACCGCAGCCTGCAACGCCTCGGCATTAACGTGATTGACCTCTACTACATGCACCGGCGTGATCCCCAGGTGCCCGTGGCCGAATCCGTCGGGGCCATGAAGGAATTGGTGGAGGCCGGCAAAGTCCGGTTTCTGGGACTCTCGGAGGTTTCCGTCCAAACCTTGCGTGAGGCGCACGCGATTCATCCGATTGCCGCCGTCCAGACCGAGTATTCCTTGTTCACGCGTGATGTCGAAACCGAAATTCTGCCTGCCTGCCGTGAACTCGGGGTCGGGTTCGTTCCGTACAGCCCGCTCGGGCGCGGTATTCTTACCTCCGGCCTGCGGGACCTGAATCAGCTCAGCCCGCACGATTGGCGCCGTAACAGCCCGCGGTTCCAGCCGGAAAACTTTTCCAGGAACGTCGAGATCATCAAGCAGCTCGACGCGGTCGCGCAGGAAAAAGGCTGCACCACGACGCAATTGGCCCTGGCCTGGGTGTTGGCAGCCGGTGATGACGTCGTCCCGATCCCGGGCACCAAAAAGGTCAAATACCTTGAGGAGAACGTCGGCGCCCTGAAGGTCCATCTCACCCCGGAGGAGTGCCGGCGCCTGCGGGAACTTGTTCCTCCGGGCGCGGTTGCCGGTGAGCGGTACGCCGAGGAAGGAATGGCGGCAGTAAACCGGTGAGCGTTCCGGACGGCGGGTTCGTGACCAGCCGGCAAACGTTGCTTTTCAAGCTGCCGGTTGCGCTTTGGCTTGCCTGGATCATCTATTGGCTCCGGGCAGCCCGCTCGGCAGCCGGAACCCGGCGCTCGGAATCGTGGCAGTCAGGGGTTTCTTATCGTATTCCGCTTTGCCTCGGCATCGTGCTTCTGAGCCTTCGACGGTTGCTTCCGCCTCCCTGGTCACACTTGCTCTACCGGGCCCCGATCCAAAGCGCAATCGCAGCGGTGGCCCTGCAGGGGGCCGGCCTGGGTCTGACCGTGTGGGCCAGGATCCACCTTGGAAAATACTGGAGCGCAACCATCACCCTGAAACAGGGCCATCAAGTGATTCAAACCGGTCCCTACGCGCGGGTCCGGCATCCCATTTACAGCGGGTTGCTCCTGGCCTTGGTTGGTACCGTCATCTGGATCGGAACGCTCCAGAGCTTTCTCGGGGCCGGCCTGCTGTTCGGTTCGTTTATCCGCAAGCTAACCCTGGAAGAGCGCTGGCTGCGCGAACACCTGGGTGACGAATACGGCCGTTACCAGCAGCGGGTCAAAGCGCTCATCCCCGGGCTTATCTAATGCCACATACTCGGTGACGGGTAACGGGTAACGCGTAGCGCGTAACGGGTGATGGGTAATGCGTGCGGGTCGGCGTCTGACCCTGAGGGCCGGATACTGGACGTCACGCTCAGTCTTTTTCTTCCCGCCGTGATTGCCGCGTTTCGCCGTAGCGCCGTGCGGTCGAACCCGCTACCCGCTACCCGCAACCCGTTACCCGCTACGCGTTACGCGTTACCCGCCACCGACATTTACGGCAGGATCAGCCCCTGCGGGGCATTCGTCCCGGCGGTGACCTCGCGCGAACCGACCGACGTCGCGCATCGGCGGCACAGGTAATCATACACCTCACGATCCGGCAGGACCAATAACAGCTTTTCGTAGACCGGCTGTGTAGCCTTGCATTTGGGACAGTACAACGACGATGCCCGTAACGTTTTAAACTGGTTCATAAACAACACCTGAAACGAAATAAACCATTATAAATTACGCGACTACGCCGCGCCGCAATGCCGAAGCGCACCGGCCAGGCTGTCCGACCCGAATGCCCAAGAATGGCATTTACAAAACCCGGCGCCCAGGACCGGTCGCCGTGGTCATTCAACCCCGAAGCGTTTCAGGAGTTCGCTGGCCGGAGTTTTCACGTAGTCGTGTTTCAGGTTATCTCTGAGCGATTCCCGCAGTTTCGAAGGGACGTGCTGAAGGATGTGCGGGTTGATCTCGGCCGGGATTGCCACCGACCATCGGAGCGGTTGGTGGCGTGACACGATCTCGGTGATGGCTTGGCCGACCCGATGAAAAAGGCGCGCGTCTTTTTCGGTTTCCATCGTCTGGCGCTCAGCGATCCCATTTCCCTGGCCAGCGCTGTCACCCTTCGGAAAAGCACCCGCCTGATCAGTCAATTGATCCTGGTAACGCTGATGCGCCTCCGTGAACTGAAGCTGGTCAACAAGTACTGCCGTCCTACCATGGGCCGGGTTTTTCTGAACCGTATACGCCTTCACGTTCCCGCGATCCGCCACGATTAAAAGGTGAGCCAACGCCATATGATTTTGAGATCGCGGCCGGAACGCGGGTCGGGTTTACTCAGAGCATTTCCAGAGGCGCCTTGCTTTGCGGTGGCGGGAAGAGGCGGTTCAGTTCCACCAGGTCTTCCACGCCCACATGCAGAGCAAGCGCGGCATGGTTTTCCCGGACGTGCGCTGCGTTGCCTGCCTTCGGGATAACGATTGTCTCCGGCCGCTGCAAAAGCCAGGCCAGCGCGAGCTGGGCCGGAGTTACACCGCGCCGGTTTGCCAACCCCTTTAACCTCGACAGGAGACGTCCCTGCTCGACCGGTGAATAAGCCATGATCGGGATTCCCTCGATTTCGCAGCAGGGCAGCAGATCGAACTCCGGTCCCCGGCGCATGAGGTTATAAAGGATCTGGTTTGCGGCGATCGCAGGCAGGCGGGGCAGGCGAAAGGCCTCTTCAAGATCGGAGACATCAAAGTTGCTGACCCCGTAATGGCGGATCTTTCCATCGTGCTTGAGCTTTTCGAAAGCGGCGAAGGTTTCCTCCAGCGGAACCGAACCGCGCCAGTGCAGAAGGTAAAGATCCAGATGCCCTGTTCGCAGGCGGTATAAGCTCCGTTCACAGGCATCGACGGTGCCTTTCAAGGTGGCATTGTGCGGGTACACCTTGCTGACGAGAAACACCTCATCCCGCCGGCCCTCAATGGCCTCGCCCACGAGTTCCTCGGCTGCGCCGTCGGCGTACATCTCAGCCGTGTCGATCAGCGTCAGGCCAAGGTCCAATCCAACCTGGAGGGCAGTGATTTCATCGCGGCGTTTCCGCCGGTCCTCCGCCATGCGCCACGTCCCCTGCCCCAGCGCCGGAACCGTTTCACCGCCCGGCAAGACGCATCTTTTCGAGGACTCAGAGTCCGTCATAGGCTGACCCGTCAGAATGGAGGGTAAGGCGGCCAATAGTAAGGTCCCGGCGGGCCGTAGAAAGAAGCGGGAATCATATACGGATCGTACGGCGATGAGACGAAATGATGCCGGTGCCGGTGCCGATGAGCCAGACTGTGCCGGTACCGTGCCGGATACCGATGTTGGCGATAATGAGCAAAATGACCAGAGCGGCCTCCCGCGAGGTGGTAATGGCGGCCATAGCGATGCCGGGCGTACCTGGGAGAGGCAAAAGCGGCATGATGACGCGACCGGCGATACCGGGACGCATGACCGGCGCGCGCCGTCGAGTCCAGGCCGGTTCTGACTCTCGGAACGTCAGGTTGGGACGGCAACTCGCTTACCCCGGGCAGCAAGTCGGAAGGGGGTTGCTGCTCGGAAGCGGTAGTCCCCCCCGGAGGCGAGTCGCTGGACGCCACTTGAGCCTGGACAAGTCCACCTGTCACCACCAGCGCGTACACAGCCACCACCCATCTCATGGCGGGTATCATACCGCGGGTTATCAGAATTGGGAGCTTAAACTACGGCTGCGCACTCCTCCGAACCGGTGCTTCGACGAAGGGAGGCCGGCTTGGCCCTGTTTTCCCTGTTTTTATTCTTCGGCCGGGCCGGCATTCTGGGCGCGTTGGTTAACGGATCCGGTCGCCACGGCAGTCAATTGCTTGTCCATTTCGATTTCTTCATCCAGCGTTTGCTGGAGCAGTTTAACGGCATCTCTGTCACCCAATTGTTCGGCGAGTGCACGCACCGTGCCGTAAGACGCGATTTCGTAATGTTCCGCCCGCTGGGCCGCGCTGATCAGCAACACATCCCTGAGCGATTCGTCAACCTCTGCCTCCAGGTTTTCCTCGCTTTCGGCAATGATGCCTTCCATGCCTTTGCATTTCTGCACCCGGCTGGTACTGACTTCCAGCTTCTGGAAGATCTTTTCGAGCCGGGCAATTTGTTCTTTGGTCTGCTCAAGGTGCTTTTTAAAACCTTGGCTGAGCTTTTCGTCCGAGGCGAGTTTGGCCATCTTCTGCAACGCCCGGGTAAGCTGTTTTTCAGCACTGTAGACGTCTTTCAGCTCATGGAGGAAAATGTCATCGACGGATTTGATCTTCTTCATGATGTCGCAAGATCGCGACACTGCCGGTGCGCGGACGTCTGACTTTCGGGACGGCGCTCACCCGCCGCCCCAATCCGAAACACGATCTTAATGCGTTATGCCCGGATGAGCGGCAGGCCATCACCGTACTCCGGCTGCCCGCAGGACAGCAGCGGCGCCGGTCCGGCGGATCTCCGGAAAGAACGTGCCC
Organism: Verrucomicrobiota bacterium; assembly: GCA_019247695.1. Taxonomy (NCBI): domain Bacteria; kingdom Pseudomonadati; phylum Verrucomicrobiota; species Verrucomicrobiota bacterium. The sequence goes on from JAFBAP010000089.1 coordinate 24,210, forward strand.
CCATTTGCGGCGGGTTCGTTATCGGTGCCGGTGCCGGCACCGGGCTGGGCGGTGCCGGTAAGGGGGGTTCGGGAATCGGCGCCGGACCCGGCGGCACCGGGCTTGGAGGTGCCGGCGACGGTGGACTCGGGTCCGGACTCGGGATCGGTGAAGGCGAAGGCGCCGGGATGGTTGCAGTGAATGCAGTCAGAAAATCGGCCGAGCAAGCTCTCATGTTCATTTGGTTGGTTCCGAAGCCCGAGGTCAGGGACATTCCGGGCAGAGGTTCGGACCAGCGAGAACGCCCGGACGTGTTCGAATGCCCCTCAAACCAGGGCACCGCCGGTTCTGAGCCGGCACCTTGCTTGTCCTGAAATCAAAAACACGCAGCTTATTCAAATTGGCGCCGGAAAGCGGCAAACTCCGCATGGAGCGCAGCCAACGACGTTTTCAGCGCATTTATCTCCGCTTCCAAGGCCGCGAGCCGTTCTGAGCCGCGGTCCGCTTCGAGGGGAGCGCCCGGCGCAACGGGTACCGGTGGTGAATGCACAGGCCGGGAGGGCTCAACTTCGGCGGCCTGGAAAGGTCCGGACAGCAGTTGGACATAGCGCCGCTCTTTCTGGCCCGGCCGCGGAGGCAGACTTTGCACAAGCGGTGCGTCGCCCCGGGCCAAGCCTTCCAGCAAAGCTTCCACTTCCGACAGCGCCGCGGGACCGCCGAGCCGTTCCGCGCGGGAACGCAGCTCGCCGGGAGTTTGCGGGCCTCGCAACATCAAGATGCAGAGCAACGCCGTTTCCTGAGTGCTCAATTCGTATTGATCCGGCATGCGATGCCGGTACTTCGGAACGCGGGCGCCGGCGGTGTGCACGATCATGGCCAATTGTTTCTGGCGTAGACTGTCGATGCCCTGCTCGACGGTGCGCTCATCATAGCCAACCACCGGTTCCCGGTTGGTGCTCTGGTTGCAGGCTGCCACCAGCGCGTTCAGGGTCATAGGATAGCTTTCCGGCGTGATGCGTTCCTTTTCCAAAAGGCACCCCAGGATTCGCGTCTCAACGGGAGTAAGCTGCATGGTTCGGCTTGGGCACGCTCAGATGAGATCGACCTGGGTCAATTCACTTTTCAGGTAGGCGTAATAAATCGGCGCGGCGATCAACCCCTGGATGCCAAAGGCCGCCTCCATGACAAACATCGCGATCAACAACTCCCAGGCGCGCGCGTGAATTCTCGAGCCGACAATTTTCGCATTCAGAAAATACTCGAGCTTATGGATCAGGATCAGGAAGACCAGGGCGGCGATTCCGGCCGACAGGGAGACCGAAACGGCCACGATCGTGACGATGGAGTTGGAGATCAGGTTTCCGAACACCGGGAGCAGACCTGTGATGAACGTGATGACAACCAGGGCTTTGGACAGGGGCAGGTGAATTCCAAAGAGCGGCAGAATGATCAGCACGAAAATTCCGGTGAGGCAGGTGTTCAGCGCTGAAATCCGCACCTGGGCTACCATGATCCGCCGGAAAGCGTCGGCGAACCGGCTGATTCGTTCCGTGCAGGCTGCCGACAAGGCTTTAGGCCGGGGACCGGGGCGCTGTTCACGCAGCGAGATCAGGGCGCCGACAATCATTCCGATAACCGTGTTAAGGAAGAGATGGCTGGCGTCCCGGCTGAAGGTGCCCAGTTCCTGTTTGTGCGCGTCGGCCCAGGATTTTACGTAGTCGCGCAGTCCGCCGACGGTATCGGGAAGATCTTCGACCACCGACGGCGGCAGTTTATCGCGGGCATCGTTGAGGATGAGTTGGACCTTGGCGGCCAGCATCGGCAGGCTCCCGGTATCGCTGCGGAAAAACGCGACCGTGCCCATGATCAAGCCGATCAGCGCGAAAATGGTGACTATAGCCAGGGTCGCAACGGCGGCGAGTCGCGCGCGTTCACCCACCAGGCGGCGTTCGAGCAGAGGCGCCAGCCAGGTCACCAGTTCGTAGACGAGCAAGCCTGCAAGCACACCCGCAAGCAGGTGCAGCTTCAAACAGAAGTATAACGCCAGCCCGGCAAGGACGTAGGAGACAATCCTCGTAACCGCGGTGCGGTCTTGATAAGGGGTGAGCACGTTCATAGGCGCGGACAATGACAAACAACTCGTACCGGCGATATGGACCGGTCAAGCTCGCTAAATGTCAAACGATTGCGCGAAGAACGAATAAAACCCATGGTTGATGGGTGATGCCCGCCATGAAAGAGGACGATAGCGCAGGGGCCGCCGCTCGCGAGGCCGCCGGACAGGCGGCACGGTTTGAAGCCACCGTGACGAAGGTGCAGCGGCGGCCGTGCTGGTCGTTTGTGGTCGAGGTCGAGGCAGCCGAATTTGCAAGCTTGCAGCCGGGCCAAGGCTTATCGGCAGGGTTAGGCTGGCTGTTGGTCAGCGGGACGCGGGCGGGCGAAACGAGCGTTCGTTTCCGCGGGTTTGGCCATCCCAAGTTGGCCGTCGGGGAAAAAATTGTCATCCATGCGGAGCCGGTACGACCGTCCCGCAAGCGGCCAAACCTTGACTGATCGCCGGCCGGGGTTGCCTTATAACGATTCTGGCGCAGGACCAGAGCTGTGCTAGCCTCGCTAGAATGAGGAAGCGCCCGTTGGTTTTTGCCTGTATCGTGCTGGAGCTGGCCGTGGGCTTGGCGCTGCTCTCGGCGGCCCCGGTTGCGCCGGCGCTCGATGAACTCGCGCAAGCCACCTTGATTTTCAGCCGGGTGTTGCAGATTGTCCGCCAGGATTACATCAGCCCCGACAAGACAAGCTACCGCGACCTGATCTATGGGGCCCTTCGCGGCGTCGTCCGGCACCTCGATCCCCACTGCGAATTCTACGATCCTGCAGCTTACCGGCAGGAACGGTACGAAAGCCGCGGGGAGATGAGCGGTTTGGGCATCGTGGTCGCACAGGTCTCCGGTAATTTCACCGTGGTCTCGTCTATCGAGAACGCCCCCGCCGCTCGCGCCGGCGTGCAGAGCGGCGACCAGATTACGGCCGTCAACGGGACGACCACGCGCGGGTTGACGTTCGATAAACTCGGACGCTTGCTCAACGGTGAGCCTGGTCAGACCGTGAAGCTGGACCTGTTTCGTCCCGCAACCAGACAGAGCTGGCAGCTCGAGATAAAACGTCAGGTGGTCCAGGTGCCTAGCGTCCGGGATACCCGCGTGATCCGGGCCGGTAACTCCGAACCTGTTCAGATCGGCTACTTGCGTGTGACCGAATTCGTGGCACGAACGGCCGAAGAGATCAGGCAGAAAGTCGATGAGTTCAAGTCATCGGGTATCGCTGCCCTGATCGTGGATTTGCGTTTCAACCCCGGCGGCCTCGTTAACAGTGCGGTGGAGACCAGCGCTCTCTTTTTGCCGGCTAAAACCGCGGTGGTTTCAACGGAGGGCCGAGACGGCAGCAATCGCCAGGAGCTGACCACGCCCGACCACGATGGGCCCTTTATGACGCTGCCGGTCGCGATCCTGGTAAACGGTGAAACGGCCAGCGCAGCAGAGATCGTGACCGGCGCGCTGCAGGACTGGGCTCACGCCATCGTCGTCGGGGAACCCACTTTTGGCAAAGGCGTCATCCAGAGCGAGGTGCCGCTTCCGGATGGCTCTGCCATTAAGTTTACAACGGCCGAATATTTCACCCCCAAACACAATGCGATCGAGTGCCGGGGCGTCACCCCAAACATCCTCGCCCCATTGTCCATCATGCAGGAACGCGGCCTTCTGCTCCAGGACCGTGGAGCTTACCTGAATGCGGATGAGAAGGATCTGGTGTCCAATTTCTCTGATGAACCGTTGGCTCGAGCCCTGGATGCGCTCCACGGCTACCTTACCTACCAGGTAAAATCCAAAGGGTGAGTCCGAGGCAGCCCGGTCTACCCGGAATCCGGCTCGGGAAGGGTCCGGTCTGTTTGGCTGCCGGCGCGAATGGCCTCAAGTTCGCCCCAGCGAGCGTAGAGGCGTTCAATCTCGGCCCGGGCATGGGCGAGCTTCTGTTCCAGCTCAAGCCGTTGCATCCCGTACTTGCGGAAGAAATCGGGGTCTGTGAATGAACGCTCCACTCGCTCCACCTCCGCTTCAGCCGCCAGGATTTGCTCTTCCATCTGCGCCAACTCGCGTTCCTCTTTCCAGATTAGCTTACGCGGTTTGCCGGGGGTACATGCGGCAGCCGCACGGCGCGCCGCGGGCCCCTCCCGCGATCCGGCTTTCGCCGGGGCCGTGGTGTTGTTTTCCCGTTCACCCCGTTTTTGAACGTAGTAATCGTAGTTACCCACGTAGTAGCGTACCTGGCTGCCCTCCTCGAACACGAGGGTCGCGGTGCACACGCGGTTCAGGAAATACCGGTCATGACTTACCACCATGGCGCTGCCCTCAAATGATGTCAGGGCTTCCTCCAGCAGACGCAACGTGCCGAGGTCGAGGTCATTGGTCGGTTCATCCAGGATCAGAACATTGCCGCCGCGGCGCAGGATCTTGGCCAGGATGACGCGGCTTCGCTCGCCGCCGCTGAGAAGGCTCACCCGCGTGTTGATACGTTCGTCGGTGAACAGAAAGCGCCGCAAATAAGCGCGGGTGGTGATCATCTGGCCGCCGAACGGGATGTACTCGCGGCCTTCCCCGACCTCCTCCCAGACGGTTCGTTCGTCGTCCAACTGCGTCCGGCCCTGGTCCACGTAGTTGATGATCGTGCGAGGCCCGAGGCGCACGATTCCTCCCGCGGGCCTAACCTCGCCTAAAATCGCTTTCAACAGGCTTGATTTGCCGGCACCGTTCCGGCCAACGACGCCCAGCCGTTCACCCGGCTTAAGTTCGAAACTGAGGTGGCGGAAAAGGATCTGCCCGCCCATCTCGAGGGTGAGGTCGTCCGCTTCGATCACGCGCTCGCTCAGCGGCGGCGGCGGCGGGATGACCAGTTCCACGTCGATTTCAGGCTCCGGCGGCTTCCGGTCGGCCAGTTCAAAGTAACGGGCAACGCGGTCGACGGACTTGGTCCGGCGCGCGCTGGGATTCTTTCGAACCCAGGCCAGCTCCTGTTTGAGAAATTTCTGGCGCTTCCGCTCCAGCTGCTCCTCCGCGGCCTGGCGCTCGGCTCGCCCGAGCAGGTAATCGGTGTAATTGCCCTCGTAGGAGGCAAATTGCCCGCGGGCCAGCTCCACGATCCTGGTCGCTGCGCGGTCGAGAAAATAGCGGTCGTGGGTAACAAAAAGACAGGTTCCCGGGTACCGCTGAAGAAAATCCTCCAACCATTCGATGGAGGAAGGATCGAGGTGGTTGGTCGGTTCGTCGAGGATGAGCAGGTCAGGTCGACCCAGTAAAGCGCGGCAGAATAATACCCGCCGCTGTTCGCCGCCCGAAAGGGTTCGGACGAGGCGGCCCGGTTCAGGCGCGTGCAGATCATTCACCAAAGCCCGAAGCCGGCTCTCGAGATTCCAGCCGTCAGCCCGACTGATCAGATCGAACAGACGCGCGCTCTCCGGAGAATCGGAAGGGGTACGCTCATATTCCGCAATCCAATCCCGGACGCGTCGGGCGCCGGACAGCACGTTCTCCTCCACGGTCTTGTCCGGCTCCAGGTTTAACGTTTGCGAAACGAACCCGATCGATAAATCCCGGCGGCGCGCAACGGTTCCTGTATCGGGGGACAGTTCGCCGGCAACGATCTTCAGAAAAGTCGATTTGCCGACGCCGTTGCGCCCGATCAGGCCGACCCGTTCCTGTTCGTCGAGGTTAAACGTCGCATTTTCCAGGATAATCTGCGCCCCGTACTTTACGGATGCGTCGCTGACGCTCACGACCGAACTCGGCATGGGCGCACCTTTACCGCGCACTCACGAAGGCGCAACGCCTTACTCCCTCGGGCGCAGCTTCATGGCGTCCAGGAGTTCCGGAGTGATCTCGCCGGTGACGGGCAACCCGTGGTCCCGCTGGTACTCACGAATAGCACGGCGGGTCCCGGCCCCAATCACGCCGTCCAGCGGCCCCTGATAGTAGCCGTGGCGCGCCAGTTCAGCCTGGACCGCCACCCCGAGGTTCGGCCTGCCCGGGCGCTGATTAACCGCCGCCTGGTAGTCGTAACCGGGATCGTAACCGTAGTAGTCGTAATTGTACCCATAGGGGTAACCGTACCAGTAGGGATAACCGTAGTCGTAAAACCCGAACGGGTAGCCGAAGAAGCCGACATCGACAAATCTGTGCCGGTACCGGTCATACCGATAATAGTGGCCATTACGGCCGTGCATAAAACCTGAACGGTACGCACCCCGAAAACCGGCTACCCCCCGGAAAGCAGGCGAACCGCGGAAGGCGACCGCCCCGTGACCATTGGCACCTGCAGGCATGGCACCGTGAAATCCTCCGCCATGGAAACCCCCGCCGTTAAATCCGCCCGCCCCGACCGCGATCGCGGAAGACGTCAGCCAAGCACCAAACAGGGCAACCCCAGCTAACTGAGTGACCAATTTCATTGCAAAACGCAAAGTATCACCAAATGGAAAAATTACCAGGGGCCCCGGCCGTTCAACGGCTGCGCCAAAGGGGCTTAAACCTCCCCGGTCTCATTAATCGTCAGGTCCTGATCGGCCGGTCGCGCGGCGGGGTCCGTTTCTTCGGGCGGCAACTCGCTCGCATCATCCTCCGCCAGGGACGCGTCACCCCTGGGCGCGATCCGGCCCGAGCTGGAGAAAGGTTCCTCGAGCGGGTCAGTCACTTCCCCAGGGGATTCCGCCAGATTCTCATAACCTTCCCAATTGGGGTTGGGATCATCCGGGTAAACGTTCATGTAGAGTTGATCGCAACGGGCCCGGACCGTGGTCGGGTCCTCCCCCGGAAGAGGCCAGCGAGTTCCGGCCCGGTTTCGATCGGTGTGACGGTGTGATAATCGCAGTTGCCATCACGCGGCTAAACCGGTAAGGAAATTCGCGGAAGCCAGCTTCGGCGTACTGGTGATTCTGGCGCCCCTGCGATTGAGGGGGTATTGCATAGAGCACCCTGGAATTGAAAACACAAAATGATCCGAGCCCTCTGTTTTGCCGTTCTCCTCTGCGCCTTGCCCGGCCTGCGGGCGGAGCAGGCTGCAGGAATCGAAAGCAGCGACGCGAGTGCCGCCGGCAAAGGAATCGCGCCAGCTCCCCTGCAAACGCAATCTGCCGGCGGGCGTGGACAGCTTACGTCCGTTGAGGAAAACGATGTTTTTACTCCGATCGGCCAGGATCAGCATTACACGCAGGGCGCGAAGATCCTTTACCTTTCTCCGTCGCTTGACCCGAACAGTTGCTGGGCACGGCCCTTCGACTGGCTGCATTCAATCTTCCTCTTTGGCCGCCCAGAATTTCCGGATAACCGGATTGAGTGGACCGTGCTCGGCCAAAGCCTTTTTACTCCGAAGGATCTCAAGCGGTCAGACCCGTCCACCCGGGACCGGCCGTATGCCGGATGGCTGTACACGGGCGTCAATTTTATTCAGGACGACGACAGCCGGGAACTGACGTCGTTTGAACTGTTGGGCGGGGTCGTGGGCTCGTACGCCCTCGGTCGCCAGACCCAGAACGACTTTCACGTGTTTGAGGGCAGTTCCAAAGCGAAGGGCTGGGGTCATCAACTCAGGAACGAGCCCGCCCTTGTGGCCTCGTGGGAGCGCAAATGGCGCCTGATCCATGAGTTCGGCAACCATTTCGGCGTTGAATTCATCCCGGATGCCGGCATCAGCGTGGGCAACGTTTTTGACTACGCCGAGGCGGGGGGCCTTTTCCGATGGGGTCGCGGCCTCAAAGCCAATTGGGGTCCGGATTTCATCCGGCCCGGCTACTCCGGCACCTCGTATTTCTCGCCGGAGCGCGGCGGCACGGATTTTGGGTTCAATCTCTACACCGGATTCCAAGGGCGCGCGATCGCCCGCAACATCTTCCTTGATGGCAACACCTTTGCGAACAGCCGCAGCGTTTCCAAGGTCCCGGTTGTGGGTGACGCCTTCGTCGGCGCGCAACTTTACTACAAAGATTGGGTTCGCCTGGGCTTTTCGCTGCTCGTGCGGAGCCCCGAATTCTACCACCAGCAGGGCGTCGACCTTTTCGGCAGCTTCAATTTCGGGTTTACCGTCTTCTAGAATGCCACTAATGCCACAAGCGGAAAAATGCCACAAATGGAAGAAAGCTCCTTGTTCGCGGCATTCCCTGGCAATCTATAACCGCGCCGGTGACATTTCCTGATTCCTTGTCCGTGCGGTCTCCGGAAGGAACGTCCCGATCAGTTCTCGTCCATTTGCGGCATTTACTCGACACTCGACGCTCGACACCCGCCACGCTCCTGCGTCTCACTGTCCGGTGAAGCTGATTGCACGGCCGAAACGTTGGCCGACGGCTGCGGGCCGGGCAGGGATGCCGGCGAAGCTGGGCATGGCATAACCACTCAGGGCAACGACCACGGTCTGAGGGGAGCGTTTGAGCACGCGGTGGGAATCAAGGAACTGGGTCGGATCGGCATAGTTGGAATAGTCCCCGGCAAATCCGGTATGCACGACGCCGATGGTCAGGTTGTGGTGGATTTCGAAATGCAGGTGCGGAGGGTAGAGCCCATGGGCCGTGCCGATCGTCCCAATCTGCTGGCCGCGCGTCACCCGCTGACCCTCGCTCACCAGGATCCGATCGAGATGCCCGTATAAGGAGTCAACGTATTGCACCCGGCCGTCCTCGAGAAATGCGTGCCGGATCACCACCGCATTGCCCCATGCGCGCCGGAAGTCGCGGGCAAGCGTCACGACGCCCGTTCCGACGCTGTAAACCGGGTTGCGGAACGCGACGCCACTTCCCTCCTGCCGAACCCAATCTTCACCGAGATGACCGTGCGGCGTGAAGCCGCGGGATTTGTAGAACTTCTCCGCATTCGGTTTTCCCACCGGGTAATCGAAGCCATCCGTCAATTGAGTTGATACCTCGGTTAACTGGGCGTTGACCAGGGGTGCAAACGCGATAGTGAGGCCGACGAGAAGGAACAAGCCCGACATGGCCGAAGCTAGTATCGGGGTTTAGCGCCCAGGGCAAGTCCCAATGACGCATTTTTGTCGAAAAACAGGTAAATCGGACGATTACTGACGCGATTTCTTCCGATTGACGGTCTGGATAGCAGAAAAACGTCCGCACCTGCGTTGCGCCGGATCGTCCGGCCCGTTCGTCAAACCGGACGCGCAAGTATGTTCACCCGCTGAGCATTCGCTCAACCGGCAGACGCTGCCGGGCTCAAAAAGGAGATGGACTTTTCGCGTTCCGGCGGGAACGATGGACGGCTTGTGGCTCCGCGCAACGGACTCCTGGCTGCCGGCAACTGGATCGTCGATCACGTCAAGATGATCGACGCTTGGCCGAGCCAGGACACGCTCGTCAACATTGAAGCAGAGCAGGACGGCACCGGGGGCGCTCCGTTTAACGTGCTGGTTGATCTGGCCCGGCTCGGGGCGGATTTTCCGCTCGCCGGCGCCGGCCTGGTAGGAATGGACGGGCCCGGCGACTGGGTAATCAAGACCTGCGCGGATTACGGCATCGATACCTCGTTGATCGTGCGCACCGATCGAGCCCCCACCTCCTATACGGACGTGATGACGGTGAAGGGCACGGGCCGGCGCACCTTTTTCCATCAACGCGGCGCGAACGCGTTGTTCGATGCGGACATGCTGGATCTGTCCACCTCAACGGCGCGATTTTTTCACCTGGGCTACCTCATGCTTCTGGACCGGCTCGACGGGCCGGGTAACCGGCGGGCAACCCGGAGCGCGGAACTCCTTGAGCGTGCGGTGACCTCTGGCTTCCAAACTTCGGTCGACTTGGTGAGCGATGAACGCCAGGACCGGTACGCCAGCGTTGTCCATCCGACGCTGCCCTACGCCGACGTGCTGTTCCTTAATGAGATTGAGGCGGAACGCGTCGTCTCTCGCCGGATCAGGCGCGCCGAGGCCATCGATGTACCGGCGCTGATCGATGCCGCCCGGCGGTTGCTTGCAGCCGGTGTGAGACGCTGGGTCGTGGTGCATTTTCCCGAAGGTGTACTGGCCGTCGGCAGGCCGGATACGGTCCTGTTTCAACCCAGCGTCAATTTCCCGGCGGAATCAATCCGAGGGTCTGCAGGTGCGGGTGATGCCCTCGCCGCCGGCGTGCTGCTTGGTCTGCATCAGGGAGTCCCCATGCAGGACGCACTTCGATTTGGCGTTTGTGCGGCGGCGGCTTCTCTCCGGTACCCGAGTTGTACTCTGGGCATCAGCCCCTCGTCCGAGTGCCTTGCCTTGGGTGAGCGTTACGGGTACCGCCCGGCGCTAACCTAAACCAAACCAACTAAACCAAACCAAATTAAAACGGAGGTGCGTCCGGACCGCCTTTGTTCGAACGGGAGCGGGCTGCCCGGTGAACCACCCCCAGCCAGACCTGGTAATCGTTCCGGCGCTGCGTCAGGACGCGATGAGCCGAGCTGAAATATGCTCCCAGCAGCAACTCGATGCCGATACCGGTAAGCAACGCAGGCCAGCGATAAGGATCAATCACAAAAAAACTGCCGACAGGCACCACCAGGGCCACCACCACGCTGGTGAAGGCGAAATAAACGCGTTCTCTGGCCCACTGAACCCGCTCAAAAAGGAACAACGCACGGTCAACATCCTGGCGCCGCACGCTGAATGGCCCGAAGCGGCGCAGGATCTCACGAAAAAACACGTTGGGCGAAACGTGCTCTGCTGCCCGTAAGAATCCTTCAAACCGGGTCACGCGCTTGCGGTTCCTGGGAAAACCATCTTCGTTGTGAAGATCGATAAACGGCATAAAGCTTAGCCCCCCAACGTGCACCCGCCAGCGGTCGTGTCAATCACGAGCGTCGAATGCGCTCCGGGCGGCAGACCTCCAGGACAGGCACACTCAAACCGCGGAACCGGCGGGGCTAAGGTGCGATTGCAAGAGGGTTATGAGCTGTTCGGGGAAAAACGGCTTTTTGAGCAGCAGCCGCCTTTCCACAAGGTCCAATGTCCGGGGATCATCATCCGGCAAAGCACCCGTGATGAAAAGAATCGGCAGCGACGGTTTAACCTGCCGCACGCGTTCCGCCAGGGTAAAGCCGTCGATTGAATCCGGCATCATGATATCAGTGAGCAGGAAGTCGATGGTGTTGCGCTGGCGCTCAAACAGGGACCAGGCTTCGTCGCCGTTGCGTGCAGTCAAGACCCGTTGGCCCAGGCGCGACAGCACCTGGCGAACGTATTCCAGGATGAACGGTTCATCGTCAACCACCAAAAACGTGAGCTTTCGGTCAGAAAAGCGGGGTACAGCGGCCATGGTCAGGATTTGCGGATTGCCAGGCTAGAACAGGCGCCGACAGGGATGGCAACTGCTCAGGCTGATCGGTAGGGGTTGAGGTTGCACGTTGCGTTGGGGGTTGCGCGACCATCGAAGCTTGTCTCCCGCACGGGCGTTTGGAAGCCGAGTGCCGGTCTCAGCATGCAGCTGCATGTTGGATAATTCGACGGCGAGAGGCAATAGGGACGTCACGAGCCTGCAAAAAAACGGTCGCATTGGGACTCTCGTGCACTTTTGCTTACGTGATGAGCAACGGTTCGAGGTCAACGACCCCAGAATCGTCCATTCTTATGATTGCTTGATCTTAGACGGGCCGGGGTGGTGCAGGGCAACGCAAGGCGATCAGGTACGGGCATCGTCTCGGGTCGAAGGCCGCAGTAAGGCGTGGTCAACCGACCACCAACCTCCGCCGTAGATAAACAGCGTAAGACTGGCTCCGAGCAGAGCGAGAGGAAACTCCATGCCGTCGGGGTTAAGAAACGAGCCGAGATGTACCTTGCAGATGGCGATTGCCATTACGGCCGCGAGGCCGAGCGCACCCAGACGCGTCAGCAACCCGGAGAAGACAAGTAGCGCCGCGTAAAACTCGGTCAGCGCGGCCAGGGAGGCCCATAAAAGCCCGGGTCGAAGCCCGTAAGGCGCCTCGAAAATCTGAGCGCTGAAGATGAGGCCTTTGCCACCAAACCAGCCCAGCAGCTTTTGCGAACCGTGTACGAAGAAGATGGTGCCCAACACAATGCGGACGGGAATCATCGACCGGGAAGGTCCGGTCATGATCAGCCGCTTTAACAACGAATTTATCATCAACCACAACGAGCCTTGATCGGCCTTCTCAGTCGGTCGACCGTAAGTTTGGGTGCGCTCCGGGGTAACCATGGTGACCTTTGCAAAAGTTAGAAGCACGCAGGGCTTTATGAGCCGGCCCCAACGCGGTCGAGCCACGGTCCCTTACCGGCTCGGACCGGCGTCGAGCCAACCCGAATAACATCCTTCGGCAGATTTACCTCTCACTTAAACGTCCGCAGGGCCGGCAAAGCGCACACGTGCGACAAAGCTACCTTGCCGCTGGCGCGCCTCCACCTTGAGACCCTGGTGCGCCTGGGCCAGCAGGTAGGCCGTCTTCAGACCCATCCCGGTGCCGGCTTCATGCGTCACGGATTCATCCGCTTTCTGCCGCACGCGATTCACGATAAGCAATTCGGGCACCTTGCGTCTCTGGTGCAGCCGGACGCGAATTTCACCCGACCCATGGTAGAATGCATTCGACATTAGGTTATTGAAAATCAGGCCGAAAATCCTGGGATCAATCTCCGCGGTCATCGTCTGTTTCAATGTGCAGTGAATCGGGCGCCGGCTGGTTTTGGCCCGCAGGTCATAGGGCTGCAGCAAATCCGCGATCAGCGTGCTGAGGTTACAGCTTTCCTTGGACAACGGCAGGTTGCCTTGCTCCGCCCTGGCCACTAAAAGCGCCGTGTCCACGTAGTCGGTGAGCCGCTTGATCTGGGCTCGGAGCCCTTCAACGAGCCCTGGATCCAGCCTGCCGGCCGCGTAATCGATCTGCAGCTGGAGCAGGGTGATCGGCGCGCGGAGCTCATGCGCCACCTTGGCGGAGAAAACGTTCAATTGCTCCTGAGATTGCGCCAGTTCCGCCAGGAGGGCATTCACCTCCCGGGTCGCCGTGCGCGGAAACGGGTCATCCGTTTGAGATTGAAGTAAAGGGCGTTCAGGCGAATTACGTAAACCCGCGAGCTGACGCACAAAATCCTCCCAGGGACGGGCGAGGCGGTCTCCAAGCCACCAGCCGACCGCGGAGGCGACGACCACAGAAACCAAAAACACAGACAGCAGCGCCCCCGATGCCCCAGGGCCGGATCGGGTCCAACAAACGGCTGCGGCTAGGCTCACGCTGAAAACCACCAGGCCAACCGTCGCGGTCGCCACCGTGAGTCTGGTTGATTTCATTGGACGCCAATTGAAAATGGGTTCGCCGTTTTCATCAACATTTTCCAGCCCGGCAGCAGGCAAACCGCTACATAGTCGAGCATAGATCGGCAAATCCAAAGATAAGTTCAGCAAAAATGCACGCAAAAAGCCCTCGAAATCACCCCGTCCGCCGCAACGCCCGCCCTCCGAACCCGGCTCAGCGCCGGAACAGCCAGGCAAGAAGGGACAGGATCACGCTGATCAGGACGCAGGAAGCCAGCGGAAAATAGAATGAGAAATCGCCTTTCCGTACGGCGATATCGCCCGGCAGCTTGCCGAACCACGTCCACGCTCCCGGCACTTTCCACACTACGAGGCCGATGATCACCAGGAGCACGCCGACGCCGATGATCAATTTGCCAATCTCCGGTTGCACCCGCATAAGATGCGGTCAATCCGCCCAGGCTGCAACCCGGCGGGCACACGGCGGGCACGGCGGGTTTGGCGGGCACAACGACAGAGTTCACACCGCGAACACGGCGGGCCACGGCGGAACGACTAAATCATCCGCAGAACACGCAGAAAAGAGGAAAGCATCCACAGATTACACAGCTTGACACAGATTAAGAGGACCCGGCGGCAACTCTAAGGCCGAGACTCGCACCCACCCCCCACTCCGAACTCCGAACCCCGAACTCCGAACTCTCTCCTCTTCCCGCCGTGGCTCGCCGTGTTCGCCGTGTGAACTCTTACGTCGTGCCCGCCACCCCCGCCGTGCCCGCCGTGTGCCCTTAATCTGTGTCAATCTGTGTAATCTGTGGATGTTTTCTCGTTTCTGCGTTCGTCTGCGTGTTCTGCGGATGATTTATCTTCCCGCCGTGGTCGCCGTGGCTCGCCGTGTGAACTCAGTCGTTGTGCCCGCCTTTTCGCCGTGCCCGCCGTGTGACCGTGTGACCCTGGCCCGACAATCGGGATGTCCACCCACCCTTGGACTCGCTCCCTGGGTTGCGCCCGGGCGGAATTAAAATAGCGTATACGTTCCCGGGAAATCCCGGTCAGCAAAACATGGAAGCTCGTCCGCAGACTGAATCGATTCATCCTTCGCACCATCGTCCTGAGAACACCGTGCTGGCCATCATTCTGGCCGTAAGTTTCTGCCACCTCCTTAACGACACGATTCAGTCGCTCATCCCTTCCCTGTACCCCATCCTGAAAGACAATTATCGGCTTAGCTTCGGCCAGATCGGCCTGATTACGCTCACGTTTCAGCTGACGGCTTCGCTGCTGCAGCCGATGGTGGGCCTCTACACCGACCATTTCCCGCAGCCTCGCTCCCTGGCGATAGGCATGGGTTTTACGCTGGTCGGTTTGCTGCTTTTGTCTGTGGCGGGAAGTTACCCGGTAATCCTGGTTGCGGCGGCATTGGTCGGGATGGGTTCCTCGGTTTTTCATCCGGAAGCTTCGCGCATGGCCCGGATGGCCTCGGGCGGCCGTCACGGCTTTGCGCAGTCGCTTTTCCAGGTGGGCGGCAATGCCGGCCAGTCGCTCGGGCCGTTGCTGGCCGCCCTCGTCATCGTTCCCGGCGGACAGTCCAAGATTGCATGGTTTTCCGCGCTGGCGCTCCTTGCAATTATTATCCTCGCCAATGTGGGCGGCTGGTACGCCCGTAACCTCTCACGGCGCAAAGGTAATAAACCGGGCGTACACGGCGTTCAGCCGGCGGTGAACGCACCGGGGCGGGTAACCGGCGCGCTGGCCGTGCTGATCGCGCTGATGTTTTCGAAATTTTTCTACCTGGCCAGCATGGGCAGCTATTACACCTTTTACCTGATCAACAAATTTCATCTGCCGATCCAGACCGCGCAGCTTTATCTCTTCCTGTTCCTGGTTTCAGTCGCTGCCGGCACCATTCTGGGCGGTCCCATCGGCGACCGTTTCGGCCGCAAATACGTGATTTGGGTGTCGATTCTGGGCGTGGCGCCGTTCACCCTGGCGCTGCCTTACGCCGACCTGTTGATCACCGCGGTGCTGACGGTGATCATCGGCCTGATCCTTTCCTCCGCATTTTCGGCGATTCTGGTGTATGCCCAGGAACTTATCCCGGGCAAGGTGGGCATGATTTCCGGCCTCTTTTTCGGATTCGCCTTCGGGATGGGTGGGATCGGGTCAGCCGTGCTCGGGCAATTGGCTGACCGTACGAGCATTGAATTCGTTTTCCACGTTTGCTCGTTCCTGCCGTTGATCGGACTGCTGACGGCCTTTTTGCCGGCCATCGAGCATCATCATCCCCAGGCGGCCGTACCGGCCGTACCGGCCGGAGATGGCCGGTGAGCTGCGAAGCTGGGAGCGAGGGAGCGAGGATTGCGTGCGATCGATGCAGGGTGGTTAATCGAGTTCCACGTAGACGTCCCCGTCTTTCAGCACGACCGCGAAGGTTTCTACCGGGTCGACCGCCGGGGGCGTGAGCGCTTCACCGGTGCTGAGTGAAAAACAGGCGCCGTGCAAGGGGCAAACGACGGATTGCCCGTCAACTTCGCCGTCCGACAAGCGGGCCCAGGCGTGGGTACAGACGTCTTTGATGGCAAAAAGTTCACCCGCCACGTCGTACACGGCGATGGGAGGCTCGTCGATCCGCTTCCAACTTCCCGGCAAGAGCTCCGACCTGGCACAGATCCGTTGCAAAGCCATGGCAGGATGTAATCGCAAAACCGCGATCAGTTCAACCGTTCAACCCGGTCAAACCTGCGAAGAGACGCGGGCGCACCCTTGAGGTTGCGCCCGCGCAAAGCGGGTTCAGCGGTTCAGCGGCGTTGCCGTGCTCCCGGTTCCCGCACCCGCCACGAGTTTATGAATTACGGGTGGAAGCAGTCGTGAGGCGGTTGAGTTCATCCCGAGTCAATTGCAGATCGACGAACGAAAGGATTTCGGCCAACTGCGCGGGGTTACGAGCGCTGGCGATCGGCGCCGCCACCGTCGGCTGCGCCAGCAACCACGCCAGCGCGATGGCTGCCTGCGTCGTGTGATGGGCGGCGGCGATGTCGTCGAGTGCGGTCAGCACCCGCAGACCGCGCTCGTCAAGGTAAGCGCGGGCACCTTCGGCGCGAACGCTGTTCACCTCCGGACCGCCCGGACGGTATTTACCGGTCAGAAAACCTTTCGCCAACGCAAAATACGGAACCGCCGACAAGCCTTCCAGCTGCACCACGTCAGCCAGGGCGCCCTCGTACTCGTCCCGCTCCATAAGATTGTAGTGCGGTTGCAAAGCGACGTACCGGGCGAACCCTCGGCGTTTTGAAACCTCGAGCGCTTCCGCCAGGCGCGATGCCGAGTAGTTCGAAGCCGCGATGTAACGCACTTTGCCGGCATGCACCAGGGCGTTAAAGGCTTCCAGGGTTTCTTCCAAGGAAGTTTCCGGGTCATCCGCGTGCGCGTAATACAAATCGATGCGGTCGGTCTGCAACCGCTCCAAAGATTGTTCGACCCCAACCCGGATGGTCTTGGCCGACAACCCGGAGAGGCGCGAGAGTTTGCCGACCTTGGTGGCTATGATCATGCGGTCACGGTTTCCGCGCGCTTTCATCCAGCGCCCGATGATCGTTTCCGATTCACCGCCCGAGTTCCCCGGTCCCCATTCCGAGTACATATCGGCGGTATCGATAAAGTTGCCGCCCGCAGCGGCGTAGGCATCGAGCACGGCAAAAGATTGTTGCTCATCTGCCGTCCAGCCGAAAACGTTCCCGCCAAGCGCGAGGGGGAAAACGTCGAGATCAGTCGTACCAATTTTCGCCATGGCAGAAAGCTAACCCGTGCCGGACCGTTGTCGACCGCCGGAAACCCGGATCAACGGGCCGGGGCTGCCTACCGGGAATCCACTTCCGCCAAGGGCTTCCATCCGGTTGGAAATCGGGGCAGCAACACCGTGTTGCCCGGCGCCGTGACGCTCCATTTCGGAAGGTCACAGTAAAAGCATTTACCCCCGAAAAGGCTTTTCAGGAATGCCCCTCGAAAGAACGCCTGGCGGCACCGCGGGCAGGTCCAGTTTGCAAGCCACAGGGCGCAGAGGAAGTAAATGACGAACGTCGCCGCGAACGCCAGGCCGGGAATAATTGTCAGCCAGCGCAGCTCGATCAGGGCGACGAAAAAGAGGGTGAACACCACCCGGCGCAATCGACGATAAAAAATCCATGCCGCTGCGTATCTGGGATCCACCGCGGCAAGTTCGAGCAAACTCGTTAGGGCACAAGGCGAAACTTGGGTCCGGCTCGGCCCGCGGCGGCCAGGCAAGTCTGCCGGCAATCCGGCGGCTTCACCGGTAATGATGATGCCTGCGGTGCGATGATCCGCGCCATGACCAGTGGCGAGCAGCATGATGCGAATGCGCAGGTCCGGCCTGGCGGTTCCAGCGTTTGCCGTACGCCGGCCCTGGCCGGGCCGAAGCGCGACGAACGTGGGTGGTTCGTTCCGGACGGCTCGGACGGCGCCGCCGTGCGGCAGGCGTTCCGGACCCGGCATGGTGATGCGAAAGCGTCGGCGGGGGACCGGATGGCGGCAGCGGCCCGGGCACATACGGCGGTTGCTCCGCGTGCACTGCGATGGCCGCCGCCATCAACATCGCCCACCAACCTGGGACAAACCCTCTCGTGACCATGGATGGCCTGCATTGAATCATGAACTCCACGCAGGACAACCTCGAACTGAAATCCGAGCCGGCTTATGCTCCTCCGATCGAAAAGCCTTCTCGCCTTAAATTGAATTTTTGCCCTGCCGGACAGAGCGGAAAAATCGGTGCAGCCGCGGCACGCTGGATACGGGCCCTGCCGGTGTTTCTACAAATATCGGCGGCCGCCAGCGCTTTCGGCCAAGTGGCGCCGGTGCCTTGCAGTGACATGTTGCCGGACCTGACTCGCTGGCTGGCCAGGCAGACCAGGGGTGATGAACATTCGACCCCCGTTGCCGGGACCGGGCTGGCCGGCTTCCTGCGCCAGGAGCGGCCTGATATTTACGGCCACTCAGCGCTCTTCCTCATGGACGCGCCCTCGCTGTCCCGTTATCTGGCCGAGCTTGCGCCGTACCTGCCCGCCATGCGCACCCTCGAGGGGCGTTGCCTGGACCAGGAGCCCAAGATTACCGAGGCATTGCGACGGCTTTTTCCCGATTTCGACCCGTCGCGCGTCCGGGTATCGCTGATGCTCTCGTTGTTCAGGTTCGATGCTAAGATCCCGCACGACCAACCTAACCAGCTCTGGCTTGGGCTGGACGGCATCGCGAAGCTGCACGGCCCAAACGGCCGGCTGGGCGTCCTCCTGGCGCACGAAAATTTTCATCTCTACCATTTCCAGGTGAACCCGCAGCCGCATCGGGGTGAATCGGTACCGCTCTACCGCCAGGTCTGGCAGGAAGGCCTGGCCTGTTACATCTCGCACCTGCTCAATCCAGGTGCATCGATGGCCGATGTGCTGCTGGACCCGGATTTGGCCGCAAACGGTCCACGGTACGTATCGACCGTGGCTCGAGCCATGCTCAATGACCTGGAAGCGGATGATGATGCGGTAACGGCCCGCTACCTCAGTTACCACCGCGCCATGGGCGCCCTGCCCCCGAGAATGGGTTATCTCATCGGGTACGACGTGGCCGCCGCCTGCGCCGCCCGGACCCCCCTTTCTGAGTTGGTCCGCCTTCGGGGTAACGGCTTACGGCGAATCGTGCAGCGGGCGGTTCGGACCCTCAGCCGGTGAATAAATGCCACAAATGAAGAGTGACGGGTAACGGGTAACGAGTGTCGGGTGTCGGTCACACTGCGGGCACGACGACTGAGTTCACACGGCGAACACGGCGGGCCACGGCGGGAAGAGGAAGAGTTCGGGGCTCGGCGTTCGGAGTTCGGAGGCGTCGTAGAACCGGATCCGATCTCCCCCGAGGGTCAGGCTCACCCCGCGGAAGACAAAATCATCCGCAGAACACGCAGAAAAACGCAGAAAAAGAATCCCAAACGCTGGACTTGACATCGGCAGCCGGCACCCATGCTGCAACTCCGAACTCCGAACTCGTTTCCCTTCCCCCTCTTCCCGCCGTGTTCGCCGTGGCTCGCCGTGTTCGCCGTGTGAACTCTTACGTCGTGCCCGCCAGCCCCGCCGTGCCCGCCGTGTGACGGTAATCTGTGTAATCTGTGGACGTTTTCTCTGTTCTGCGGATGATCTCAATGCGCCGGCCAGGGCTGGCCCGTCCCGAAGTCCGTGCGGTCATCGCGCAGGAGGGAATGGAAGTGCAACTCCCCCTGGCGCTGCAGGTAATAATGCAGACCGCTCCCTTCAATTTCCAGTCCCAAGGCGTCGTAGCGAAACGTCGCGTTCTGCAGACGGGCATCCAGGTCCCGCGTGAAACGGCCACG
Source organism: Verrucomicrobiota bacterium (assembly GCA_019247695.1). Lineage (NCBI taxonomy): Bacteria > Pseudomonadati > Verrucomicrobiota > Verrucomicrobiota bacterium. The sequence goes on from JAFBAP010000089.1 coordinate 43,856, forward strand.
CTCGGCCGCGGGATAGATCTGGTAGGAAAAATACAGAACCTGACGGATTCGCTTCTGGTCGTCGGGAGATAAAAGGCTCACGCGAACCCCGGATCGCGCCACGTCGATTCGAACGTTCTTGGCCACCGTTGCTGCTTCCGCCAGCAGAGGCGAAAGGAGAACCTTGGGCTCGGACGATTCGTCGAACGGCTCCGGGTTTGACCCGATAAAGAGCGGCGTGCCGGCGATCAATTCATCAGCGTTATAAGTCAGGTTCAGGGACAGATGGTGTCCCTCAAACCGAAGACTCCAGGGACCCGGTCCGGGATAACCGAAGATCGCAAAATAGTACGCGCCGGGGTCCATAAAATTTGCTCCCCCCTGAACCTTTTGCAAAATCCGCTCCTGGTTGAGTATCATCCGGACGGCCTCGAATCCTCCCGGGCTGAGCTGTTGCCTGAGCAATGTCCACATGGCCGTTTGCACCTCGGGGCGCATCACCCTCAGGGCCAGCCCGGCCCTGATGCCCGGGATCCAGCTCAGGTGCCGGCGTTCCGGATCGCTCCACTCCAGCACGGCCTGGCGCCGCTCGTTCTCGTTGAGCTGTGCGACCCAGCGGTGCACGTCCTCGACCGGCCCGGCCACGGCTCGTGAACCCCATACGAGCACGATCCCGGTCCACGCCAGCAACGAGCGCCAGATCCTCATTCAGCACAGTAACGGATTCGCAAGACGGCGTCGACCGGTCTTCTTTGTCCATGAAACCGGTCCGACGAGAGAACCGCCTGGAATCGGTCCATCGATCATAGAAGCGGGTGCGAGGCACGTTGATGAGGCGGACCGATGCGCGTTTCCCACAACCCCCCTTCTACCTTATGAGGTTAGTTGATCCAGGAAAGGTTATCTTGATCGGGTTGTTCATCAACGCATGCAACGTGAGTGTGCGCGGCGAACAGGGTCAGTCTACCGCCGCGCCGGGCGACGTGGATACCAGGGTAAACACCATCTTCTCCCAACTGGCGCCGGACGCGAAGCTGAGTTACATCGGGGGCACCGGGTTTTTCGATTTAAAGCCGGTGCCTCCGGTACCTGACTTCCCGGGCAACCTGAATCCGCAAATCTATCAAACGGATGCGGGGTTAGGCGTACGCCGCAACTCTCCCGGGGTAAGATTTCCCTCCGGACTAACTTTAGCCGCGACGTGGAATCCAAATCTCGCCCGGGAACAGGGCGCCGCCATGGGACAAGACACCCGTGCGCGCGGCTATTTCGCCATCGAGGGCCCGGGGATGGACGTCTACCGGGTTCCGCTCGGGGGACGAAATTTCGAGTACCTGACCGGAGAAGATCCCTTCCTCGGGAGCGAACTGGCTGTCCAGGAGGTTCTGGGCATCCAGAGCCAGGGCGCCTGGGCCTGCGCCAAGCATTACGTCTGTAATGATGAGGAGGAAAATCGTACGGAGGTCAACATCAGGGTCGACGAGCGGACGCTGCGCGAGATCTACCTGCCGCCGTTTGAGGCGTCGGTGAAAGCCGGCCACGTTGCCACGGTGATGGGCGCCTACGACAAGGTAAATGGTGACTGGTGCTGCGAGAACTCGTTTCTGCTCCAGAAAGTGCTGAAAGGCGACTGGGGGTTTACCGGCATTCTGGTGTCGGATTACGAAGCCATTCACAATGGGGTCAGAGCGGCGCTGAACGGTTGCGACGTGGATCTCCCCGCGGGCAAGCATATGAACCCGGCGACGCTCGGGCCGGTAATCAGCGCCGGCCTTTTGCCCGTTTCAACCATCGACGACAAGGTGCGCCGGATCCTGCGCGGGGTAATTTCTTTCGGGTTCCTGGATCGCCAGCAACTTGATCCGGCTGTCCCTCTTGACAATCCTTACAGCGAGCGCGTCGCCCTCGAGATCGCCCGTGAAGGCATCGTGCTGCTCAAAAACCGGGTCGATCTGCTGCCGTTCGGCCCCGGGGTCCGGTCCATTGCCGTCCTTGGGGCACGCGCCCTCGGCGCACCGCCGACCGGGTTCGGCAGTTCGTACGTCACGCCGATCAGTTGGGTCAGCGAACTGGATGGCATCCGCTCCGCCGCCGCGCCGGGCACCCGGGTGGATTACATCCCGGCCTGCACGCCCAGGCCCGAGGACTCTGCCTGGGAACACATCGACGAACATGGTGAGATCGCCGGGGGCCTGAAAGGGGAATACTTCGCAAACAACTATCTCTCGGGCCAACCGGCAGCCACCCGGATCGATCTCCATTTGAACCTCGAATGGACTACCGGGATAACGCCGGAGACGGCGTCGGTGGCCACCGGTCAAGTCCCGCCGCAAATTCCGTCCACGAGCCAGGCAACCTTCTCGGCCCGTTGGTCCGGGCAGATCCGCCCGCAAATCCCGGGCGCCCACGTCTTCAAGGTTCGCGGCGACGGCGGGTTGCGGTTATCGGTTGAGGGCCGGGTGTTGATCGATAACTTCAATAACCCTGATCTGCCTTCGATCGTATATGGCCCCACCCCGGCGCGATCAGCCCGGATTGACCTGCAAGCCGGCCGGACTTACCGCGTGGTGATCGAGTACCGCCGGGTAAAAGGCTTTTTCAACTCCTTCGAACAGGGCGGCTTGCAGGGGATCCAGGCGAGCTGGGCTGCACTGCAGGCTCCGCCCGGCCTGGAGAAGTATGACGCCGTGGTGATGTGCCTGGGCCTAGGTGAGGAGTATGAAGGCGAAGGTTGTGACCGCGCCTTCCAGTTGCCGGAGTTCGAAGATGAACTGATCCGGAATCTCTCCCGGGTGAACCCGCACACCGTCGTGTGCCTGCACGGCGGCGGCAACTTCGATTCCCTGCCTTGGATCGACCAGGCAGGCGCCTGCCTGCACACGTTCTACCCGGGCCAAAACGGCGGCCAGGCACTAGCCGAAATCCTCTTTGGCAGGGTAAATCCGTCAGGCAAGTTGCCGGTGACCTTTGAACGCCGGCTCGAAGACAACCCCGCGTACGCCACTTTCCCTGAGCAACTGCATGGGCATACGGCCGAAATCGCGTACGCCGAAGGGCTTTACATCGGCTACCGGGGTTATGAAAAGCGCAGCGTCACGCCGCTGTTTCCGTTCGGTTACGGCCTGTCCTACACAACATTCGACTTCTCCGGCCTAAAGGTTACCCCCGCTGCCTTCGACGGAACCGCGCCGGTGACGGTGACGTTCATCGTCAAGAATACCGGCCAACGGGCGGGCGCCGAAGTCGCCCAGCTCTACGTACGCCAAAACAACCCGCCCATCGAACGGCCCATCAAGGAGTTGAAGGGGTTCAGGAAAGTTTACCTGGACCCGGGCCAATCGGAACAGGTCAGCCTCACCCTGGACCAGCGTTCGGTCGCGTACTGGAACACGGCGACCCAGCAATGGACGGCTCTACCCGGCTCCTACACGGTCCTGGTTGGCGCATCGTCACAGGACATCAGGCTTTCTGGCGACTTTTCCCTAACCCGCGAACTCACTGCCGGGCCGTAGAGCCCCCTCCACCCGTCGACGACGTCCGTGGCGCCCAAAGGGGAAGCCGGGTATTGACCCATTTACCCGTTCAGGGCTGAGGGAACGTCAATAGGGTACCGGAACCGGCACAAATGGAAATGGAAACGGGAATCCGCCTCCAAAGAAGGGGCTGTCCACGGGATAATAGCCTGGATCATAGTAACGGCCTCCGTAGTAACCGCCTCGGTAGTAGCGGCCACCGTGGTAATATGCCCCGTGGTACCCGTGATAAGCACCACCGTGGTAGCCATGATAACCACCTCCGCGATTCCCATAAGACCCGTGATAAGCGCCGCGATAAGGCCCGTGATAGGCGTTGCCATGAACCGCCGCGTTATTGGCGGCGGGACGGCTGACGTGATTGTTGTAGTTATTACCGGCCTGGGCTGAAAAAACGACCACAGTCTGAAGGACGATCAACCAGAGTGCAAACCTGGCTCTTTTCGAAGTACTAATAACCATGATTTTTCCTGTTATGCTGAGAGGATGCTGCTGCTTAACTGCGCTCGGACTTACCCTGTAGTGCTGCTTCGCCGACTTCATCGGCGCTGACTGAGAAGGCCAAAAATCCGTCTCCGCGGTATGCACATAACCCTTGACGGTTGTCACTCGGTCGAAACGACAGTCGCCGTTGTCTCAGCTTTGGCGTCGTTTGTCAAGGCGGCAATGGGACAATGGGACAAAGCGGAGGACTGATCGGCTCACCGGGCTTCCGCGGTCCGGAAGTATTTTTCCGAAGCGAAGCTCGTGGGTAAACCGGGCGCAGGCGCACGGAAAGAAAAGATTCCGCCGTCAGTTTCCGCCAAAGGTTTTCCGCTGGACCGGATGAGCTTTGACGATGATGTCACAAAGGCCGTTTGCAAATCTTCACCCCCGAACGCGCACATGGTGGGATACTTGGTCGGCAGGTGGACTTCGCGCTCGATTCTACCTTCGGGGTCCAGCCGCACGAGCCGGCCGCCGCCAAAAATCGCGGCCCAGTAAAAGCCTTCGGCGTCGACCATACCGCCATCCGGCCCGCCGTCGGGGCTGGGAATGACCGCCAGCGTGCGTTCGTTTGTAAGGGTCGCGGTCGCAGGATCGAAATCGAAAGCGAACACGGCTTTCTTCTCGGTATCGGCATGATACATCAGACGCGCATCGGGGCTCCATCCGAGCCCATTGGAGACGCTGACGTGCCCGATCACCGGCCGCAACCGCCAACTGTCCGGATCCAGGTACAGCAGGGGCGCAGTCCGCGGTCCGGCGCTGACCGGGTCCAGCGGATCGAACATCGGTCCGACCCAGAAGCGACCTTCACGGTCGCATTTGCCGTCATTCAGAAAGAATTGGCGGGGGTTGAACGGTGGCGGAGCAAGCAGCTCAAGCGACCCTGATTCGTGGGCGAAACGGTAGACCCCGGTTCGAAGCGCCACGATCATCTTCCCCGGCGGACCCAGGGCAAGGGAGCCGATCTTGGTGGGCATCCGCCAATGAATATCCTGGCCGGTGCCGGGATCGAAGCGGTGAACCATGCCTTCGGGCACGTCGACCCAATACAGGCATTTTTCACGGGGATCCCAGCAGGGTGATTCTCCGTTCATCGCTTGCGCGGGCAAAACGCAGTTCACGGCCGGGTCAGGATCAGCATTTTTCATGGGGGGAACAAATCCAGGGCATTTATGAGTCGCCTGAGGGCGGCCCATCGGCCCTGCGGGGCCGCAGGGCTGCACATCGCCTTACGGTCCTACTACGGCCCCGCGACGACCCTGACGGGCTCCAGCACCGAATTTCCGCCCAGCACCACGGCATAGAATTCCTGGCGTACCCCGCCGACATCGCCATTGAAGGTGGCCAGGTAATGCGGAATCGGATCCGCCTTGAAGTTGACCGAGGTCATAAAAATGTCATGGGCGTTGTAGAAGTTTTTTGCCCACGAAAGTGCAGCGACGCCCGCGGCGTGTTGCGCTGCCGTCGATTGCTCAAACGGTTCGGCAGGCAGGGTGCCTGGAACCTGGAACTGGTAAACGACTTGGGTTCCATCTGCTTTCCGAAGCGGGAAATTGAGGATGACTTCGCCCAGGGCTACCGCCGGGAGGACGATCGCCATGAGCAACGTGATAATCGTAAGGGTTCGAATAGACCGCATAGGTGATTAGAATGCCACAAACTCGGTGGCGGGTAACTAACTGGCAACTCGTAACTGGTAGCGCGTAACGGGTACCGGTTAAAGTTCGGAGTTCGGAGTTCGGAGTTCGGGGTTCGGAGTTCGGGGTTCGGGGTTCGGCGCTCGGTCACACGGCGGGCACGGCGGGTTGGGCGGGCGCAACGTAAGAGTTCACACGGCGAACACGGCGGACCACGGCGACCACGGCGGGAAGAGGAGGAGGAGGCGTTAGGCGTTACCAGACCAGCTACCCGTTACTGAGTCCGCGGCACTTTTCTGGCCATCATCGTGCCGCCGCCCGTAACCGCGACCAGGGCGATCGCCCAACGCAGGCCGAAAAGGGCGGTTGCGCCTGGACCTAACGTTGCAAACAGCGAAAAGACCAGGAACAACCAGCCCAACGCGCCGAAAAAGGTCACCACCAGGAAGCGGCGGCTCGGGTAGGCCACCAGGCCGGAAACCACCAGCAGGGCGGTCCGAATCCCGAGCACGAACCGGCTGAGAACCAGCGCAAGGGCCCCGTGCAAATGGAACCAGCGGGTCGCTTGACCCGTTTTATCCAGGGGGAGCAGCCGCCGCGCCCACCTGGACTCAAGCAGCGGGCGCCCGCCCAATCTGCACACGATGTAAACGCCAAAATCGCTGACCCACATCCCGAGCGCACAGGCGATAAAGGTTTCCCAATACGGGAAAACTCGCTGGCAGCCCATCAAAGCGGCGCTCACCACGGCTGAATCCTCATTCACGAACGGGAGGAAAAACAGCCCGACGAGCAGGAAATGATTAGCCGCTGGAGTGGTCATGCACGATGCGAGATTTTTCGGAAACTGCTTCCGGCGTAACGGAGTATCTGGCCCGGAAACCGCCCCGGCGCAACTCGCGATGGGGTCACATTTCGGAGTTGGTCAGGCTTGTCAGCACGTGGTCTTCCCAGACGCCGTTGATTTGCAGGTAATCGCGGGCGTAACCTTCCACCACAAAATCAAGCCGGCGCAATAACCCGCCGCTACGCCGGTTGAACGGCATGTAGTTGGCCATGATGCGGTGCAAGCGGAGCTCGACGAACACGTACGAAATCGAGGCTTGCAACGCCTCGCGCATGTAGCCCCGGCCTTCATGCGCCTTGTCAATGCTGTATCCCAGGTAGCAGGCGTGAAAAGCGCCCCGGACAAAATTGCTGAACCCGATCGCGCCGATCACTCTGGGCGGGTTGGTTTTGGAAAACACGAAAAGGTTGAGGGACCGGTCCGCCTGGAAGCTCTCCAGAAAATACGAGATCCGCGCCGCCCACGCGTTCTCCTGGTAAAAATTGGCGCTGCGCAACGGTTCGAGCGGCTCGAGGTGCTGACGATTGCGCAGGTAATAATCCAGGACCAGCGGCGCTTCGCCGGCTTCCGCCAACCGGACGATGGTGCGCGGCGTCTCGATGCGTGGCAAGAGTCGGTTCATCGGGTGGAGATGCTTCTCTGCAATCGCAGTGCCGGCGAGGGCTCAACCTGCAACGATCGGCTCGGTTACTTTACTCCTTGCCGGTTCGATTTTACCCGCGAGTTGGACGTTTCAACGCTTCTCAAAAGACTTTTCTCAAACCTGAGCTGGCGTTTTGCGGTTAATTTTTTAGAACGTTGACGTGGGCAAGGCAACGATGCAGGCGGCCACGACGCAGAGGTCCGTTGAACACCGGACCATTCAGGTTTTGAGTGAAATTTTTGCGGGTTGCCCCCTCGAGAGGGTAGCCGTGCGGCTTTGGGATGGAACGCCGTGGCCTGATGGACGGCCCCGTCCTGCGACGATCGTGCTTAAAGACCCTGATGCGCTCCGCCGGATGTTCCTGCCCGGCTCGGAAATCGGTCTGGCTGAAGCCTACCTGTATGATGATTTTGACCTCGAAGGGGACATCGAGGCGGCGTTCGACATCGGCGATTTTCTGCTGACCCGGGTCCGGGACTGGCGGACGAAGCTCAAGCTGGCGGCGGCGCTGCTGGCTTTGCCCGGGGAAAGCTCGGGGCTGCGGGCGGCCGCAGGGCGGTTCCTGCCCGATTTGCGCGGCAAACGTCATTCGCGCGAGCGGGACCGGCGGTCGGTCACATTTCACTACAATGTGTCGAATGATTTTTACCGGCTCTGGCTGGACTCCCGGATGGTCTATTCCTGCGCGTATTTTAAATCGCCGGATGACAGTCTCGATGCGGCGCAGGAACGCAAGCTCGACTACATCTGCCGCAAGCTGCGCCTGCGCCCCGGCCAGCGGTTACTCGACATCGGTTGCGGCTGGGGCGGGCTGGTCATGTACGCTGCCCAACGCTATGGGGTAAGCGCACTCGGCGTCAGCTTGAGCGAACCGCAGGTTGAGTGGGCCCGCGCGCGCATCGCCGAGGCCGGCCTGAAAGATCGGGTCGCGGTGGAACTGCGCGACTATCGCGAGATCGCCCCGGATTGCGATGGCCCGTGCGACGCCGTGGTAAGCGTCGGGATGGCTGAGCACGTCGGACGCGAGCGGCTGAAGGACTACTTCAAAATCGCCTTCGATACCCTTAAACCCGGCGGCGTGTTCCTGAATCACGCCATCGGCGAGGGTGTGGCGGCATTGCCCGTCGACCCCAATGATTCGTTCGTCTATCGTATTGTTTTTCCCGACGGCGACATCCCGCCGCTGCCCGCTGTCCTCGGGGCCGCCGAGCCGGCGGGGTTCGAAATCCGCGATGTTGAAAATCTGCGTGAGCATTATGCGCTCACCCTGCGCCATTGGGTGCGACGGTTGGAAGCGCATTACACCGAAGCGCGATTCTGCGTGGACGAACCCACCTACCGCACCTGGCGGCTCTACATGGCCGGGTCAGCCCACAACTTCGCGCGCGGTCAAATTGCCGTTTACCAGACGCTGTTGGCGAAAGTCGACCAGGCGGGCAACGCGCGCCTGCCTCTGACGCGCGACGATTGGTATCACACGGCATAGAAGTTCGGGGTTCGGCGGTCGGAGTTCGGAGTTCGGAGGCGCTGTACAACCGGGTCCACCTTTTCCGTGGAACACGGCGAGAAGATTAAATCATCCGCAGAACACGCAGAAGAACGCAGAAAAGCTGAAACATCCACAGATTACACAGATTGACACAGATTAAGGTCACACGGCGGAAAGCCATGCCGCCCGGCGCCTTTTCATTTGTGGCATTTTTCCGCTTGTGGCATTCTCTTTCGCTCCGAACCCCGAACGCCGAACCCCGAACTCTTTCCTCTTCCCGCCGTGGTCGCCGTGGCTCGCCGTGTTCGCCGTGTGACCTCAGTCGTTGTGCCCGCTCTCTTCCGTCGTGCCCGCCGTGTGACCTGTTCTAGGCTGGGCCCGCTCGAGCAGCAGTGTCACGCCCTCTTCCGAGCGCAATGTTCCGAATGCCAGGCCGGGTCTCTCCGTCAGACGGGCGGCGCAGAAAAGGTCCGCCACCGGCTGGTTCCCGCTTCGGATCAAGGCGGACGCTTCCAAAGCGAGCGCCAACTGTTCCACCAACCTGCGGGCGCCGAACTCCGCACCCGCGATCTCCTTTGCCGAAAGAAGGGACGCGATAAAATGATCAAAAATGGAGTTTGCCCCCGTCGTTGACGCAAGCTCCTGCCGGAGTGCGGCGATGGTCTCCGGATCCTTTTGCATCGCCTTTAAGACGTCGAGGCATTGGACGTTACCGGCGCCTTCCCAGAGAGAATTCAGGGGAGCATCCCGGTAGAGGCGCGGAAGCGGCGATTCTTCGATGTACCCGTTTCCGCCGAGGCATTCCAACGCTTCGGCGACGATTACGGGCGTCCGTTTAGTGACCCAGTACTTGGCGATGGCCGTCGCGATGCGGGCAAACTTTTGCTCGCGTGGATCTTCCTTCGAACGATCGAACGCACGCGCGAGGCGAATCGCCAGGGTGGTCGCCGCTTCGGATTCCAGGCATAAGTCAGCCAGCACATTTCGCATGAGCGGCTGATCGATCAACCGGCGGCCGAACGCCGACCGGTGAGCCGCATGATGCGTGGCTTCGGCGACGGCCTTGCGCACCGCTGCCGCCGATCCGAGCGCGCAATCCAGGCGCGTGTGGCGCACCATCTCCATGATCGTTGCGACCCCGCGGCCTTCTTCACCGACCAATCGTGCCGACGCGCGCCGGAACTCCACTTCGCCGGAGGCATTCGAGCGGTTACCCAGTTTGTCCTTCAAACGGAGAAGATGAAACGCGTTCCTGGTTCCGTCCGAACGCCACCGGGGCATCAGAAAACAGGAAAGCCCGCCCACCGTTTGTGCTAGGATAAAGAAGGCGTCACACATCGGCGCGGAGCAAAACCATTTGTGCCCGGTGAGGATGTACTCCCGGCCGGGACCGCCGCCATCGACGGATTCCGCCCACGTCGTGTTCGCCCGGACGTCGCTGCCGCCCTGCCGCTCCGTCATGCCCATTCCGAAGAGGACACCGCCTTTTTCGGACGCCGGGATGGCTCGAGGGTCGTAAACGGACGACAGGGCCCGGGGTTCCCATTCCGCCACGAGCTCCGGCTGCAGGCGGAGCGACGGGATGGCCGCAAACGTCATCGTCAGGGGACAACTGGAGCCTTCGTCGACCTGGTGCCGGAGCATCAGCAAGACGGCCCGTGCGACCTGAGCTCCCGGACGGCTTTCCACCCAGGGTAACGAATGACACCGCGCCTCGATCCCGATACGCATCAACTCATGGTAGGCCGGGTGGTAGACGACCTCGTCGATACGGTAACCGAATCGATCATGGGTTCTCAGTTCCGGTGCAAACCGATTTGCCTGGACGCCCAGGTTGATCGTTTCCGGCCGGCCTAAAAACGCTCCGAACCTGGATGCGTCCGCGTTGATCCAGCCGGCGCCTTCGCGTTGAACCGCCTCCTTCAAGGCGGAGTCGCTCTCGAAGAGGTTGTAATCTTCCAACGGCGGCGGCTGGTTGAAAACGGCATCGGGAGGGTAAAGGGCGCCCATGGAGTGAACGAGTCAAACTACCATAACGCCGCCCCTGTGTCGTGGTAATCCGCGCGCCGGGGAGGGGCAGCCTGCGCCTCACTCCTGGTTATGGAAGTAAGGACGCAGGCGCGGGTACAACTCGCGAAAATCGTGGTAGGCGCGGTCGTACACCGCGACCCGGTCCGGGTCGGGCGTGGTCTCCTCGTTGAAGGTTGGAGCCAGGGCCTTGATCGAAGCCATGCCCTCCAAAATCCCGGCGCCGATCCCGGCCAGCAGACCGGCGCCGACGCCGGCGCGTTCGGCGGCAAACGGGTCGTGCGACCGGTACAACGGGCGGTTCAACACGTCGGCGAGCATCTGGCGCCAGACCGGGCTGCCGAGCCCATTGCCGGAAGCAATGAAACGTTCCGGCCGCGCCCCGACCTCCTCCATGACTTCGACGATGTGGCGCACGCTGAAAGCGATGCCCTCCAGTACCGCCCGAGTCAGGTGACCGAGGTCATGCCGGAGGGTCAGGCCGATGAATCCGCCCCTGGCTTTCGCATCCATCAACGGAGACCGTTCCCCGACGAGGTAAGGCAGGAAGCGCAGGCCTTCGCTCCCGGGGGGAACGGCTTCGGCCAACCGGTCCAGGGTGGCGTAGTCCAGGTTGCCGGTTCGTTGTTTGAACCAGCGAAGGGCCATTCCAGCCGATAACATGGCCCCCAGAAGGTACCAGCGGTCCGGAGGCGCGTGGCAGAAGGTGTGGAGGCGAAGTTCCGGATCGACCGCCGGCTCGGTCAACGGCATAAAGACCTGTCCGCCGGTCCCCAAAGTCACGGAGCCCAGCGGCGGATCGAGCAGGCCGTTGCCAAGGGCTTGCGCCGGCTGATCGGCGGAGCCGGTCACCACGGGAATTCCCGGGCGCAAGTTGAGGAGAGCCGCCGCATCGGCTCGCAACTCGCCGCAAACCGTCGCCGAGGTCCGAACTGCCGGCAACAAGGCGGGATCGAGTTTTAATCGCTCCAGAATTGATTGCGGCCAACGCCGGTTGGCGACATCAAACAGCCCGGTGGCGGAAGCGTCGGTTTCATCGGTTTCAATGGTGCCCGTCAGCCGGTAACGCACGTAATCCTTCGGCAGGACAACGGTTTGCGCCCGCGCCAGGCTCTCGGGTTCATGCTCCTGCAACCAGACCAGGGTTGCAATCTGAAACCCGGCTGCCGGCGCCGTGCCGCAGGTCCGTCCCAGTTCAGCCGGCCCGACTAACTGCTCGACCCGGTTAAGGACGGAAGCGCTGCGCTGATCGGCCCAGATGATCGCAGGCCGGACCGGCCGGCCGCTGCGGTCAAGCAAGACGGCGCCATGCATCTGCCCGCAAAAACCGACCGCGGCCACGTCCGCTTCGCCCGCTTGCGTCAAGGCCTGCCGGGTGGCTTCGATGGCGGCTTGCCACCAGCCCTCCGGGTTCTGCTCGGCCGCCCCGGGTTGGGGAGTGTCGATCTGGTATTCGGCGTGTCCCAGGCCGGCCACCTTTCCCTGAGTATTCAGCACAACGGCTTTTAAACTGGAGGTTCCAAGGTCGAGTCCGAGCAGGTGTGGCATAGAGTAAATTTGAAGTTCAGGCAGGATTCGCCGCAGTACAACCCGTTCGGCCTGAGATGGTAGCCGGCGGCTTACAGAAATTTTCCCGGGTTAAGAATCCCGTGCGGGTCCAGCGCCTGCTTGATGACGCGATGAAGGGCCAGATTTTCGGGTGAAACCGCCTGGGGCCACCACCGTTTTTTGGCGAGGCCGATCCCGTGTTCGCCCGTAATGGCGCCGTCCCACGCAATCACCTGCCGGAAGAGCTCGTCGAGCGCCTGTTCCGTCCTGGCCTGCTCGCCCGGGCTATCCGGGTTCGCCACCATGATGTTGACGTGGATGTTGCCGTCACCCGCATGGCCAAAGCACGCCACCGGAAAACCGTACCGATCCTGGAGTTGCCCGGCAAATCGCACCAGATCCACCAGGCGGCCGCGGGGCACCGCAATATCCTCGTTGAGCTTCTTCAAGCCGGTGGCTTTGAGGGATTCCGAGAAACCGCGCCGCAGATCCCATAACTTTTCACACGGCCCTTCCCCTTGCGCCGAGTCAACGGTCCAGGCTCCGAGAGCTTTGACCAGGTTCGCCAGGGTGCTGAGTTCCGAGCACACCGAGGCCTCCTGGCCATCCAGGTCAATTAACAAGTGTGCCTCGCCCGCGGGCACGATCTGCTGTCCCAAATGCCCCCGCGCCGCTTCCAAGGTAAAACGATCGGCAATTTCGAGCGCCGACGGCAAAAAGCCGGCCGCCAGAATGCCTTGTACCGCCGCGGCCGCCGCCTCGATGTCAGGGAAACTCGCCGAAAGCGAACCACGCGCCGGCGGAAGAGGCAGCAGCCGCAGCGTCGCCTCCGTGACCACCCCCAGCATGCCTTCCGAACCGACAAAGAGCCCGACCAGGTCGAACCCCGTCTTATTTTTCATCGTGCGTCCGCCCAGCCGCACGATTTCACCCGTGGCCAGGACCACTTCCAACCCGAGGACGTAATGGCGGGTCACGCCGTATTTCAGGCAACGCGGGCCGCCGGCGTTCGTGGCAATGTTTCCGCCGATGGAACTGTTCTTGAGACTTGCCGGATCAGGCGGGTAGAAAAGGTTGCGCGCCCGGGCTTCCCGCTGCAATTCACCGGTCACCACCCCCGGCTCAACGATCGCCACCCCGTCCGGCACGTTGATTTCCTTGATCCGGTCGAGCTGCGCTAACGCTATCACGATCCCGCCGCGGCTCGGGACGCATCCGCCGACGTAGCCGTACCCGGCGCCCCGGGCGGTTACGGGGATCTGAGTTTCGTTCGCAAAGCGCAACGCAGCAGCCACATCAGCCGTTTCTTTTGGAAAGACCACGGCGTCGGGCAGGTTGCTGGCGAACCATTTATCCCGGCTGTACGCGGCCAGAATTTCGGGCGCGGTAACTACCCGGCCGGCAGGCAACCGGTCCTGCAAACGTTCCACAAAATCGAGCATGGAAGAAAATGCCACAGAGTGTCGGGTGCCGGGTGTCGGGTGTCGGGTGTCGGGTGCCGGTCACACGGCGGCCACAGCGGGGCGGCGGGCACAACGTAAGAGTTCACACGGCGAACACGGCGGGAAGATTAAATCATCCGCAGAACACGCAGAAGGACGCAGAAAAGAGAAAACATCCACAGATCACACAGATTGACACAGATTAAGGGGACCTGGCGGCAACTCAAAGGTTGACACTCGCACCCACCCCCCATGATGCCGCTCCGAACCCTTTCCCCTCCTCCCTCTTCCCGCCGTGGTCGCCGTGGCCCGCCGTGTTCGCCGTGTGAACTCTTACGTTGTGCCCGCCAAACCCGCTGTGCCCGCCGTGTGACCGAACTCCGAACTCCGAACTCCGCACCCGTTACCCGTTACCCGTTACCCGTTACCCGCCATTCTTCATTTGTGGCATTTCTCCATGTCCACAACTCTACCGGGATGTGTACTTTTCGTTTTGAACAAAACTGCGACTTGTGCAAGGGTCGCTTTCTCCGTTATGGCTACGACCGAATACGCGCATCCAGAGGCGCTGGTGAGTACGGCGTGGGTTGCCGAGCACCTGCATGATCCCAACGTCCGCATTATTGAGAGCAATGAAGACGTGTTGCTTTACGATACCGGACATATCCCCGGGGCGGTTCACGTGGATTGGCACAAGGACCTGAACGATCCCGTCATCCGCGATTACCTTACCCCGGAACACTTTGCGGCACTCGCAAGCCGAATTGGTATTACGCCGGATACCACCGTCGTGTTCTACGGCGATAAATCCAATTGGTGGGCGTGCTACGCCCTGTGGGTGTTCACCTTGTTCGGCCACAGGGACCTGCGCATCATGAACGGTGGCCGCGACAAATGGACGGCCGAAGGCCGCGAATTAACCAAAGAAAAGCCGAACTATCCGGCAACGGATTATCCGGTCCCGGCCAAGCGGAACGACGAGGAGATCCGCGCCTTTTTTGGCGACACGCTGCAGTGGAGCAAGGAACGCAAGCCGCTGGTTGACGTGCGTTCGCCGGGCGAGTTCAAAGGAGAGATCACCCACATGCCGGAGTATCCGCAAGAGGGGGTTTTGCGCGGCGGCCATGTGCCCGGGGCCAAATCGGTGCCGTGGAAGACGGCGACGAATGCCGACAGCACGTTCAAGCCCGTCGACGAGTTGCGGAAAATCTACGAAGAGAACCTGGGGTTCAAACCGGATGACGAGACGATCGTGTATTGCCGCATCGGTGAGCGCTCGAGCCACACCTGGTTTGTGCTGACCAAGCTGCTGGGGTTCAATAAGGTCCGGAACTACGATGGTTCCTGGACGGAATGGGGCAACGCCGTTCGTGCTCCGATTGAAAAACCGTAAAGGTAAAGGGGGCAACAACAGGCCGGCGGCTCCTTGGCCGGTTGAGAGGGCAACGGCACTGACCGGCCGTTGCCCGGGATCCGGCCTGCGCACCCGATGCGTCGTTCAAAATGAATTGCGGGAAACTGGATGAGCTAGGATCTGTAGGGATGGTGGAAAGCGAATCTCACTACCCTGGTGGCCTGCAAACCATCATCAACCTTTTCCAATCTTTGCCCGACGAGGAGAGGCGCGAAACGCTCATTTCTTACGCGGAACAGGCGCCGAAGTGGGCGCCGAAGCCGGGAGAAACCTTCGACCTCGAAGACGTGCGCAAAGACGAAGAGTGTACCGATACGGTTGGCGTGTTCCTTAAGGTAAGCCCGGATAAGCGGGTGGTTTTCCGCGTCTCGCTCGGACCGCAGGTCCAGACGCTCACGCGTGCGATGACGTCGATCCTGTGCCGTGGCCTGGACAAGGCATTCTTACAAGAGGTGATCGAGGTGCCGGGTGATTTCGTCCCTAAAATCATCGGCGCGGACCTGGTCCGGGCCCGCAGTCACACGGTGTATTATGTGCTGACGCGCATGAAGGGAATCGCGCGTGTTTACCTGACTCGGGCACGTGCCGCTGCCTCTTAGCTCAGAGGTCGGAGGGGTTGGGTGTTGGGTTCGGAGCCGCTAGCTGAGTCCAGCAGCGTTGCTAATGCCGCGTGGCTCCTTTCTAAAAGCCTCCACCCACCATTGGAACGTTTGGTGGGAGTAGATCAAGGTCC
>JAFBAP010000090.1 GCA_019247695.1 Verrucomicrobiota bacterium
CTCATCAAGGAAATTGCACGTCTGGGCGGCAGCGTGGACGCTTTCGTCCCGTCCTGCGTGGCCAAAGCCCTGGACGCGAAACTCAGATCCTAGGAAATGCCACAAATGCCACAAGTGAAAAAATGCCACAAATGGAAGAGGGTGTCGGGTAACGGGTAACGGGTAACGGGTAACGGGTAACGGGTAACGGGTAACGAGTAACGAGTAACGAGTAACGAGTAACGAGTAACGAGTAACGAGTAACGAGTGACGGGTAACGAGTGACGAGTGACGGGTAACGAGTGACGAGTGACGAGTGACGGGCGGTGAGACCCCACTGCCATTTAGTTAAGGACGGCAGGCCAGGTATTGCTTTCGTCCCGAAGGGACGGCTGATTTTAGCCAGGTACTTTAGTGCCTGTGCGGGCGTGCCCCCGGGGTTGCGTCCCCTCGGGACGCCTGAAGCGGCGCGCCGAGGCCAGGCGGGCGTCAACGCTGGGGAGCCGTTCGGATTTTTGGCGCCGAGGGTCGCACCGGGTTTGGCTGGCCGATTGGGAGTCGGCACCCTGCGGGCCAGCATTTCAGGCGTCCCGACGGGACGCGCTCCCTCTTAAATGCCCCGTCCAGGGACTGAAGTCCCTGGCTAACCTCAGCCGTCCCTGCGGGACGAAAGCGCCCCCCTCTACCGGCCCTTAACTAAATGGCAGTGGGGTCTCACCGCCCGTTACCCGTTACTCGTTACCCGTTACCCGTTACCCGTTACTCGTTACTCGTTACCCGTTACCCGTTCCTCAACACGTCCAGCGCGATGGCCACCACGAATACCAGGCTGACGAAAGCGTTGCTTTGGAAAAACGCCCGGTTAATGCCGGCCACGTCCAGCCGGGATGCCGCGCGATGTTCGTAAAACAGGGCCCCCAGCACCAGCACGAGGCTCGCGTGGTAAACGGACCCGAGGCGCGCGCTGATCCCAAAAGCAACCAGGCAGAGAAAAAGGGCGGCATGCATAGCTTGCGCGAGCCGCAGGCTTTGCGGCACGCCGTACCGGACCACCATCGAACCGAGCCCCCGTTGGCGGTCAAAGTCGTAATCCTGAATGGCGTAGATCAGGTCGAAACCGGCCACCCAGAAGAGCACGCCGGCGGCCAGAAAAACGGGAGGCCATCCAAGGCGCCCGTGGACGGCCAGCCAGGCCCCGACCGGAGCGACGGCCAAGGCCAGCCCGATGAAAAATTGGGTGTACGACGTAAAGCGTTTAGTCAGTGAATAGAAGAACACGATCGCCAGGGCCACCGGCGACAAGGCGAAGCAAACCAGGTTGATGAACCAGCAAGTGAGCACGAATGCCGCCGCCGGCACGATGACCAGCCCGATCGCCACTGGTTTGCTCACGAGCCGGTGACGTTCCGCCGTCCTCGGGTTGGCTTGATCAATCTCCCAATCCGCGACGCGGTTGAACGCCATCGCCGCCGTGCGCGCAAAGACCATGGCCAGCAAAATCAGCAGGAGCGTGCGCAGGCTTGGAAGACCATGCGCAGCGACCAGCATGGAACCGAGCGCGAAAGGCAGCGCAAAGACGGTGTGCGAAAACCGGATGAATTTCAGGATTCGACTCAGGAAAGAAGGCTGGCTCATGCTGCTATTTATGCTGCTGTAAATATACCCGGGACCGGCCGGCACTGTCATCGAAACGTCATCCGGCCTTTCAGCTCACCGCTTCCCAAGGTCCCTCGCACCCTCGTCCCACTCGATCAGGTAACTCAACATCCGCTCGCCATCGAAGAGGAAATAGCCTTGAAACCGCTCGCCGTTGAGGAGCTGTGAAAGCCACAGCCGGTCATCCTCCCACATCTCCCCGAACGGCAGGCTGTGAACGTCGAACCACAGCGGATCCGCTTCGGGTGTCGGCCGGGGATCGCCGTCGAAGCGGGTTGCCACGTACACCGTGCAACGCAGGCTGTACCCGTCCTGGAATTGGAAATTCAACCGCGCCCGGGGCTCGGGATCGAGCAAGGTAATCCGGAGCTCTTCCAATGCCTCGCGCTGGATCCCGGCCAGTTCGGTCTCTCCCGGTTCAAGCTTGCCCCCCACCCCGTTGATCTTGCCCGCACCCAACCCGCGCTTTTTGCGGATCATGAGGACCCGGTCGCCTTGCCGGACGAAACAGAGAGTAGCCAGCTCCCGAGGGGTCCAGTTTGACCAGGCGAAATGAGCCATCAACGCTCACAAAATTTGGCCGCCGGGACGGGTGGAAGTACGATTGCCGGGGCAGCCGGCCGGCTTTTTGTACGAGTGGCTGGTGCGTTCATCACCATCATTTTACTCCCCGCGCCTTCACGCCGGGGTTTCTCTTGATGCCCTTGGTGCAGCCGACTGTAAAGTCTCAGACGCGTTTCTTCCCTCATTTGATCGGCGTCGCAGGCACGCGCATCAGGCCGGGCCGGGTTCGCTCTGCTGTAAAGGCTATCACTGTTCTATTTTCCAGGTCTAGCGTAGATTTGTTTCCCTTGCATTCTCGACGTTCGAAGCCGCGGGAGTTAACCCGCGGGCAAACTATGACAGCCTTTGCCCCCTTTGCCTTGGCCGCTTGCGCGCTTTGTGCGGCCTTATACTTTCCGACAGCTGCCCGGAACGGGCTGCTGCCCTTAATTTCTACCGGCCGTAACGCGTGTGCCGCGCCTTCGGCCGGTGCCCGGCGCTTCTCAGGACCGGCTTTTCGATGGTCGATGAATGCCCGGCCGGGAGCATTCAGGCAAGTCAACCCCTTTCGCCGGTATACGCCGGTATAAAGTGACCAACGCAGTACCAGGGTTCACAACGAACAACGACGAACAACGAAGAATTCTCATAACCGCCTTTAGCGCCCGTGATGATTCGTGCTTGTGAAATATTTCACGAATAATCGCTTGCGGGTGCAAAGTGGCCAAACTTATCTTCCGATTGTTGTATTTGCTCCTATGCCAACTACGCGCGACATCGAAACGCCGGACACGCTGGCACGAACAACCCGATCCCTTGACGCCATCAATGACGCTGAGTTGCTTGGTGAAAAGCTTACCATCAACATGGGGCCGTCGCATCCGGCGACCCATGGCGTCTTGCGAGTGATTCTGGAGTTGGACGGTGAGATCATCACCAAGGCCGTGCCGGACCTGGGGTACCTGCATCGAGGCGACGAAAAAATTGCAGAGAACATGCAGTACAACCAGTTCGTTCCCTACACGGACCGGCTCGACTACCTGGCGCCGCTCGCCAACAATGTCGCGTATGCGCTTGCTGTGGAGAAACTCATGGACTGGGAATTGCCCCCGCGCGGCAAAGCCATCCGCGTGATCTGCTGCGAGATGGCTCGCATTTCCGCCCACCTGCTCGGGCTCGGAGCATTCGCCATGGACATCGGCGCGACCACCGTATTTCTGTACACCTTTACCGAACGCGAAAAGCTCTACAACCTGACCGAACTGCTCACCGGCGCCCGCTTCACCACTTCTTACACGCGCATCGGCGGCCAGACGCGGGACCTGCCCGACGGCTTCATCCCGGCTTTGCGTCGTTTTCTGGACGAGTTTGTACTGCAACTGGATGAGCTCGACCGGCTGCTTACCCGTAACCGCATCTTTGTTGACCGGACAAAAGACATCGGCGTGATCCGTCCGGACGACGCCATCGACTACGCCCTGAGCGGCCCGAATCTCCGGGGAAGCGGCATTGATCACGACGTCCGTAAGGCCCACCCTTATCTCGATTATCAAAATTACGACTTCGACGTGCCGATCGGGACCGTCGGCGATGCCTACGACCGTTACCTGGTGCGCATGGAAGAAATGCGCCAGAGCGTCAGGATTCTGCGCCAGGCGCTCGATAAACTTCCCTCCGGCCCCATCACCGTTCAGGACCCGAAGAACCTGCCCCCGCGCAAACCCGACGTGCTGATGAAAATGGAAGAACTGATCCATCATTTCATCATCCATACCGAAGGCGTGCACGCGCCCCCCGGGGAAGTGTACTTCGGGGCGGAAAACCCAAAGGGCGAACTTGGTTTTTACATTTACAGCAAAGGCGGCGGGGTACCTTACCGCCTGAAAATTCGTGCTCCCTCGTTCGTGAACCTGGGAATTCTGCCAAAGCTTTTACCTGGACACATGATGAGCGACGTGGTTTCCATCCTGGGCAGCCTGGATTTTGTAATGGGTGAATGCGATCGGTAGCGAATGCGAACCGTCCAGTCTATAACTGTTGCGGTTACGGTGACCGTGACCGGTCTGACGGGTTGTCACCGGCAGTTCACCAACCGCAACCTGGAGCAATTGCGACCGAACATTTCGCAAAAAGAAGTCGAAACCATCCTGGGTCACCCGGACCGGACGGAAAAGGTAGAGCTGGAACTTGAAACCCAAAAGAAAACGATGGCCATTACCCGCTACTATTACCAGCAGGACGGCCAGACCGTCGTGCTGCATTTTCAGAATGGTCTCTTGCTCAATCAGCCAAACCTACTGGAGCATTAACGGTCGTGGACATACCCGCGGAGCTTGAATCTGTGGTTGACGAGGTGATTACGCATTACCCCGTCTCCAAGCGGAGCGCCTCGTTGCCGTTGCTGCACCTGTTCCAGGAGCGCTTCGGCTACATCAGCGATGATGCCATCGTGTGGATCGCTCAAAAACTGGGGCTCGAACCGATCAACATCCTCGAACTCGTGACGTTTTACCCGATGATACGTCGCGAACCGGCCGGCAAACATCACATCCGGGTGTGCCGCACCCTCTCCTGCGCCATGGCCGGCAGCTACCGGTTGCTTGACACGTTTTGTAAACACGCCAACATCGACCCGGACCCCCATAACCATGAGGGCCACCTCCTGAAAAGTCCGGACGGCCGCTACAGTATCGAATTCGTGGAATGCCTGGCCAGCTGCGGCACCGGCCCGGTTTGCATGATCAACGACGATTTCTATGAAGCGGTGTCCGACGAGGAGGTTCCGCAACTGCTGCAGAACTACCCGTAGCCATCCATGGGTTCCGTCATCCGCACCCCGCATCCGCGCGAAAAGCGCATCGTCTTTAAGAATATAGACCGTCCGGGCTACACGCCCGACATCGATCGCTATTTTGCCGATGGCGGTTACGAAGAGCTGCGCAAAGCCTTCACCATGAAGGCGCCGGACATCGTGGCCGAGGTTAAAGCATCCGGTCTGCGCGGCCGCGGCGGCGCCGGATTTCCATGCGGGGCCAAATGGGGATTCATTCGTCCCGGCGAGACCAAGCCGGTTTACCTGATCTGTAACGCGGATGAATCCGAGCCGGGGACCTTCAAGGATCGCTACATCATCCACCAGGACCCGCACCAGCTGCTGGAAGGCATGATCATCTCGTGCTACGCGGTGAATGCCCGGCTGGCTTACATCTATATCCGGGGCGAATTCCCGCTCGGGGCGAGGATCCTGGAACGGGCGTTGGCGGAAGCGCGTGCGGATGGCTTTTTAGGCAAGAACATCCTGGGCAGCGGCTTCGACCTGGAAATCTACGTTCACCGGGGGGCGGGCGCTTACATTTGCGGCGAGGAGACCGGCCTGATCGAGTCGCTGGAGGGCAAACGCCCATACCCGCGCATCAAACCCCCGTACTTCCCTGCGGCGCTCGGCCTCTACATGGCGCCGACGATCGTGAACAACGTCGAGACGCTCTGTAACGTAAAACACATCCTCAGGATGGGCGGCGCGGAATACGCCAGGCTGGGCCGGCCGAATAACACCGGCACCCGCGTCCTCTGCGTGAGCGGCGACGTGCAGAAACCCGGGTACTACGAACTTGAGGTGGGCGCCGTCACGCTGGGCGAGTTAATTCATGATATTTGCGGCGGCCTCAAACCGGGGCGCAAGCTCAAGGCCGTCATCCCGGGCGGCAGCTCGGCCAAGGTGTTGCGGGCCGGGGAACGCTACAAGCTCAAGGCCAAGCAACCCGACGGCTCCATGTCGGAGCGCGAGATCGGCATCGAAGAAATCCCCATGGATTTCGATTCGCTCGCCGCGGTCGGTTCCATGGCCGGTTCCGGCGGCGTGATTGTCATGGATAATTCGCGCGATATGGTTTGGGCGCTCAACAACATTAACGAATTTTACGCCCACGAAAGCTGCGGCCAGTGCACCCCCTGCCGCGAGGGCTCGCTGTGGATGAAAAAGCTGACCGAGAGAATGCTCGACGGCGGAGCTGCGCCCGAGGATCCCGACACGCTGAAAAGCGTGGCCGACAATATCGCCGGCCGGACCATCTGCGCCTTCGGTGAGGCTTGTGCCTGGCCGACGCAGAGCTTCGTGGCTAAGTTCCGCGACGAATTCGCCGGCTACGCCTCGCGGAACGTTCCTGCGGGCGGCGACGGTAATGCAGAAAGCCATCCATGAGCGATCCAGTTCCTCTTCTTAACGTTCAGATTGACGGCGTCTGGCACCAATTCCCAAAAGGGACCCGCGTGATCGAGGCGTGTTCCCAGGCCGGCAAATTTATCCCGCGCTATTGTTATCACCCGAAACTCAGTTCCCCGGGCAACTGCCGGATGTGCCTGATCGAAATGGGCATGCCCAAAATGGGGCCGGATAAAAAACCTGAACTCGGCCCGGATGGCAAACCGGTGATCAACTGGATTCCACGCCCGCAGATCTCCTGTGCCCAGGATATCGCTGAAGGCATGGGCGTTCGCACCGATTCACCCCTTACGCGGGAGTGCCGGAACGGCGTGATGGAGTTCCTGCTCATCAATCACCCGCTGGATTGCCCGATCTGCGATCAGGCCGGTGAATGCCAGCTCCAGGAATTCAGCGTCGAATACGGCAAGGCAGGTTCGCGGTTCCTGGAAAACAAGGTCAAAAAGCCGAAGCGGATCGCCCTTGGTCCCCGGGTGACCCTGGATGACGAACGTTGCATCCTCTGCTCCCGCTGTATCCGGTTCATGAAAGAAGTGGCCAAGGACGACGTCCTCGGCTTCGTGAGCCGCGGCGGCCACACCTACCTGACCGCCCACCCGGGGCGGCCGCTCGACAGCAATTACTCGCTCAATACGGTTGACATCTGCCCCGTCGGTGCGCTGACCTCTACCGATTTCCGGTTCAAAATGCGCGTCTGGTTCCTGAAGGAGACCAAGAGCGTCTGCACCAGTTGCGCCACCGGCTGCAACACCGTGATCGGCGCGCGCGAAGGCATCATTTACCGCCAGACCCCGCGCGAAAACGACGACGTCAACTCGTCCTGGATGTGTGACTACGGCCGGCTTAATTTCCATCACGTCAATTCCGAACACCGCCGCGCCGCGCCGCAGATCCGGCTCAACGGCGCATTGGAAACCGCGGATTGGGGTCCGGCCATCGTCCGGGCCGTGGAGGAACTCCGCCGTTTCCGGCCCGACGAGATCGCGGTGATCGCCTCGGCCCGGATGACGAACGAAGAACTTTGGCTGGCTCGCCGCCTGATCGAGGCGCTCGGTAGGCCGCGCCACGACGTCGTGCCGCACTGGGGTGAAGGCGATGACCTGCTGTTGAATGCCGATCGCAACCCCAACACGATCGGCGCCCAACTGCTCGGCGTAACCGGTGAACGCCCGGGCGACAAGCTGGCCCCGATCGTCGCGAAGGTGCGCTCCGGTGAGATCAAGGCCGTGCTTGCCCTGCAGGAAGATCTGCTGGAAGCGGGCTTTACCGCCGCCGACCTCACCCGGCTCACGTTCCTGCTCGCCCTCAACACCCTGCCGAACCCTACGGTAGAGGCCGCTACGGTCGTTCTCCCCGGGGCGGCTTTCGCCGAAAAGCGCGGCTCGATGATCAACGTCAAGGGGCGGCTGCAGCGGTTGAATCGGGCCATCCCGGCCCCGGGCGACGCGCACGACGATTGGGAAATCCTGCGTGACCTGCTCAATCAACTGTCCGGAGCCGACGGTCTCTACGTCATTGAGGACGTCTTCAAACAGATCGCGGGTGCGGTGCCGGAAATGCGCGGCTTGAGCCTGAGCAGGATCGGCGACCGGGGTTACCAACTCGAGGACGTCGACGAAGCGCCTGCCACGCCCGCGCCGGAGCCTGCGCACCTATGACCGACGTCCTCTTTGCCATTGCCATCTCGCTGGCCAAAACCCTCGGTCTGATCTTCCTGGTCGTGCTGCCGATGGTGTCGTACACGGTCTACGCCGAACGGCGCGTGAGCGCGATGATCCAGGACCGGATCGGCCCGAACCGCGTCGGCCCGCTCGGCCTCCTGCAGCCGATCGCCGACGCACTCAAGCTGCTGCTCAAAGAGGATTTCACCCCGGCACACGTAAACAAGTTTTATTACTGGCTGGCGCCCGCCTGCGCCATGGCGCCCTCGATGATGGCGCTGGCCGTGATCCCTTTCGGCAGCCAGATCTGGGGACAACCGATGGTCGTGGCCAATGTCGACATCGGCGTGCTCTGGGTCTTCGCCGTGTCATCCCTGGGCGTCTACGGGATCGTCCTCGCCGGCTGGTCGTCCAATTCCAAGTACCCGTTTCTCGGCGGGATCCGCTCCAGCTCGCAGATGATCTCCTACGAGCTGTCCCTGGGGCTTTCCGTCGTTCCCATTTTTCTCCTCTGCGGGACGTTGAACCTGCCGAAAATCGTCGATTATCAGATCCATCACGGGTGGCTGATCTCCCCCTTCTGGCTGAAAGGATTAAGCCCGGATGGGATTCTGCACTCGTTCGACTTGTGGAAGCTGCTGCTCTGGATCCCCCTCTTCAGCGCCTTCATCGTCTTTACGGTCTCGATGTTCGCCGAGACCAACCGCTTGCCCTTTGACCTGCCCGAGTCCGAAACCGAGCTGGTCGGCGGTTACCACACCGAATATTCGTCGATGAAGTTCGCCTTGTTTTTCCTCGGCGAATACGCGGCCATGATCACCGGTTCGGCGGTGATCGTCACCCTGTTTTTCGGCGCCTGGTACGTTCCCGGAATCCCGGTCAGCGTCGCCAACCCGTATTCGGTCTGGGGCGTGATTCTCGGCCTGGTCCATATCACCTGCTTCTTTGCCAAAGTCGCGCTTTTGCTATTCTTTTTTATCTGGGTGCGCTGGACGGTACCGCGGTTCCGTTTTGACCAGCTCATGCACCTGGGCTGGTATTACTTTTTTGAGATTGCCCTGGTTAACATCCTTCTCATGGCGATCATCCTGGCAGTGATGCCTAAATAGAAGACTAGGAGAGTAGGAGAGTAGGAGAGTAGGAGAGAGTTTTTATGGCTTACGTCGTTTCCCGCCCCAAGCTTACCCTGGCCGAAAAGGCTTACCTGCCTGCGTTGATGGCCGGTCTGGGCATCACCATCAAGCATTTCTTCAACGTCCTCAGCGGCAGGCGCAAGGTGACCATGCAGTACCCCGAAGAAAAGTGGGATTCGCACCTGCCTCCGTATTATCGCGGGGCGCCGACGCTGGTGAAGGATGAGCACGGTCGCGAACGCTGCGTGGCCTGCCAGCTTTGCGAATTCATCTGCCCGCCGCGGGCCATCAAAATCAAGCCGGGCGAAATCCCGGAAGGGAGCCGCTGGCGCAAGGTTGAAAAGTTTCCGGAACGATTTGAGATCGACATGATCCGGTGTATTTACTGCGGGCTTTGCGAAGAGGTCTGCCCCGAGCAGGCGATCTTTCTACGGAAAGATTACGCGATCACCGGGCTGAGCCGGGCGGAGATGGTGCACGACAAGGAGAAGCTGTACGAGCTTGGCGGCGTCATGACCGGCTTGGTCCATAAATGGAACGAAAAGAAATAATCGCCCGATGGCTCCGGCGCTCTTTTGGACGTTCGCAGCGATCATGCTCGTTTTCGGGTTGCTGGTGGTGGTCAGCCGTAACCCGGTGGCAAGTGCGCTCAGCCTGGTCGCCTGTTTTCTCGGTTTGGCGGCCCTGTACTTTTCGCTCGACGCCTCCTTCATCGGCGTCATCCAGATCCTCGTCTACGCCGGCGCGGTGATGGTGCTGTTCCTGTTTATCATCATGCTGTTTGACCTCAGGGTGGAGGCGCGGCGCAAGATGAACGTTTCCGCCGTGTTTGGCGGGGTCGTGGTGGTGACGCTATTCATGAGGGTGCTGTTCGACGTCGCGTACAGTTTTCAGAACGGCAATGCCGCTTTTCCGGCGATCGAGCGCCGGCCTGAGGGCGACGCCTGGCACATCGGCATGACGCTTTTTCAAACGTACAACCTGCCCTTTCAGGTTATCGCCACCCTGGTGCTGGTCGCTTCCATCGGCGTTGTCCTGCTCAGCAAACGCGAGCTCAAGTGAACCACCGTTCCAGCGCCAAAGCGTGACAGAACGCCCGACACCCGCCACCCGTCACCCGACACCCGCCACCCACCCGTCCCATGGTCACCCTTAACGACTACCTGCTCGTCAGCGGCCTCTTGTTCACCATCGGGTTTGCGGGCGTGATGCTGCGGCGCAACCTCATCATCATTTACATGGCCCTGGAACTGATGTTGAACGCCGCAAACCTTTCGCTGGTCGGCTTTTCCCGCTTTAACATCCAGAATAACCTGCCGGATTTTAACGCGCAGGTTTTCGTCTTTTTCATCATCACCGTTGCCGCCGCCGAAGTGGCCGTCGGCCTCGCCATCATTGTGGCACTCTACCGCGCCCGGCAGACCACCCACGTGGAAGATCTCACCTCGCTCAAATTTTAGGTTATGAATCCCCTTCCCTGGATCATCCTGTTCTGCCCGCTGGTGGCGGCGGCCGTCATTGCCCTGTTTACCCGGCGGCTGCCGAAGTTGAGCTCTTATCTGTCGGTTGCAGCCGTGGCCGTTTCGTTCCTGGCCGCGCTCCCCGTGTTTGCCGGTCCGGATCAAACCGGCGGCTTCAATTGGGTTGACGTGGGCAGTTTCCGGATACCTTTCGGCTACCTGATCGACGGCTACAGCAAGATGATGCTGCTGGTGGTGACCGGCGTCGGGCTGCTGATCCACATCTACTCGATCGGTTACATGGCGGATGATCGTGGCCGGTCCCGCTACTTTGCCGGCCTCTCGTTGTTCATGTTTTCGATGCTCGGCATCGTGCTCGCGAATAACTTCGTCATGATGTTTGTGTCCTGGGAGTTGGTCGGCGTCAGCTCCTACCTGCTGATCGGGCATTGGTTCGAGCGTGCCTCGGCTGCGGATGCGGCCAACAAGGCGTTCCTGGTGAACCGGATCGGCGACTTCGGTTTCATGCTCGGGATCCTGATGATCTGGAGCGCTTCGGGCTCCCTGCTTTTTACTGACCTTGCCTCGAAGTGGGCCGGCTTGAACTTGTCGCCGGCTTACCTGGCCGCAGCGGCGCTCCTGGTGTTTTGCGGGGCGGTGGGTAAGTCCGCCCAGTTTCCCCTGCACGTCTGGCTGCCTGACGCCATGGAGGGTCCGACGCCTGTGTCAGCCCTCATCCACGCTGCGACAATGGTGGCGGCAGGCGTTTACATGCTGGCCCGGGTTTTCTTCCTGTTTCAAGCGCAACCCGCCACGCTCACCGTGGTGCTGACGATCGGTCTCATCACCTCCCTGCTTGCAGCCCTGATGGCGACCCAGCAGGACGACATCAAGCGGATCCTCGCCTACTCAACGCTTTCTCAGCTCGGGTTGATGGTCGCCGGGGTCGGGTTGGCCGTGCCGCAGGCCGCCCTGTTTCACCTGTTCACCCACGCCTTTTTCAAAGCACTCCTGTTCCTGGGCGCCGGTTCGGTGATCCACAGCCTCCATCACGAGCAGAACATCTGGCGCATGGGCGGCCTGCAACACAAAATGCCCGTCACTTTCTGGACGTTCGCTCTCGCCACCCTGGCCCTGATCGGCTGCCCGCCCTTTGCCGGTTTCTGGAGCAAGGACAGCATCGTGGCGGCGGCGTTTGCGCGGCAACCGGTCATCGGGGGCGTCGTCTCGGTGGTCAATTTTTTCACGGCCTACTACATGACCCGGCTCTTCGTGGTTGCGTTCCTCGGCCACGCCCGATCGCAGAATGCCGAGCATGCCCACGAGTCTCCTCCGGTCATGACGCGGCCGCTCGTCGTGCTCGCGATTCCCTCGGCGTTCATCGGGCTGCCGTTCGTGGCCCCGCTGTTTCTTCCTTTCCTGGAACACGAGGCCGTGGCCGCCCTCGCCATTCTCGTCTCGCTCGCGGTCCTGGTTGCAGGTGTCCTGGCGGCTTTTGCCCTTTACCGTGACCAGGACAGCGATTCGATCCGCATACCGCTGTTCGAAAACCGATTTTACATCGACCAGTTCTACAACCGCCTCGTTCGCTGGACCCAGGACGCGCTGGCGGCAACTTCGGCCTTCGTCGATCGCTGGATCATTGACGGCGGCATCATTCGCGGGATGGGCGGCGTCACCTGGGGCTTTGGGTTTGCCCTCCGGTTTCTTCAGATCGGCAACCTGCAGGCGTACGTCTTCCTGTTCGGGCTCGGCGTCGTGCTTCTGCTTTACCTGGTGTTATTCGCCTCTTAACTAGTGATGAACTTTCTCGTCCACCTCACCTACCTTGCGCCGCTGCTGGGCGGGCTTATCATCCTTGCCGGGGCGCCGCCGCGCCGGACGGCTCTCGGAGTCGGCATCCTGGCTGCCGTGGCGGCCACCATCCTTTTCCTGGGGTACGACTATCACCGGGGTGGCTATCAGTTTCTCTCCAGCTTGAGCTTAGTACCGGCGTGGGATCTGAAAATTCTGGCCGGCGTGGACGGTTTGAACGCCACGATCCTGTTCCTGACCTCCATCGTCGGCTTCGCCGCCGTCTGGATGTCCCCCGCCCTGGCCGAGGGACAACGCCCCTACATGGCCTGCGTCCTGTTCATCGCTGCCGGTGCAGCCGGCGCGTTCGCCTCGCTCGATCTGTTCTTCTTCTATGCGTTTCATGAGTTGGCGTTGATCCCGACCTTTTTGATGATCGGCATCTGGGGGTCCGGCAGCCGGCAGGCCGCCGCCTGGAAGATCACGCTTTACCTTTCCACCGGCAGCATCATCCTCCTGGTGGGCCTCATCGGCCTTTACCTGCTGCCGGCTCCGGATCAGCGCACCTTCGACATCCCCAAACTCCAGCATCTCGCCGCTACGGGCGTCTTCGACGGCCCAGGCTCGCGCACCGTTTACCTTCTGTTGCTGGTCGGCTTCGGCATCCTGGTCTCGCTCTTTCCATTTCATACCTGGGCGCCCCCGGCGTATGCCTCCGCGCCGGTACCCGTGGCGATGCTGCATGCCGGCGTACTGAAGAAATTCGGGTTGTACGGCCTGTTGCGTCTGGCCCTGCCCTTGATGCCCCATGCCGCCCAGCATTGGACCTGGCTGCTCCTCATCCTTTTGGCCGGTAACCTCCTCTTTGTGGGTTTGGCGACGATTGCCCAGAAACAACTCGATCTGACCCTCGGCTACTCGAGCGTCATGCACATCGGCTACATCTTTCTCGGCTTGGCGAGTTTTAACCTCATCGGCGTGACCGGCGCGACCTTGCTCATGCTCGCGCACGGCCTTTCGATTGCGGCCCTGTTCGCCCTCAGCGGCGAATTGCGCAAACAGACCGGGACGCTCGAATACCGCAACCTGGGCGGCTTGGCCCGAAACATGCCGGTGCTCACGGTGCTTTTCGGCTTTTGCGTATTCGCCCTCATCAGTCTACCGGGATTCGCTAACTTCGCCTCCGAACTACTGGTGTTGTTCGGCGCCTTCAGGAACTCCACCCCCGGCGCCGCCCTCAACCGGTTCCAGATCGTCGGCGTCATCGGACTCTGGGGCGTCGTGATCTCGGCCGTTTTCATGCTGCGCGCGTACCGGGCGATCTTTTTCGGGGATCGTCCCTCCCGCTGGCAGAACCTCAAAGACACGCCATTGTCAGTCACCTGGCCGGTCGGGGTGCTCGTCGCGGCCCTGCTCTTTTTCGGGTTCGCCCCCCAAACGGTCGTGCAGGCCGTTGAACCGGCCCTCCGGCTCTTCGTGAAATAACCGCTATGCCCTCTTACCTCGTCGAACTCCTGGTTCTCGTGCTCGGCCTGGCGCTGTTGCTGGCCGAGTCGTTCTTCCCGGCCGGACAGCGGCGCGATGTGCTCGCCGGCGTCGGCATAATCGGGCTGGCTGTCGTTTTCCTCCTGCTTCAGTTCGTGCCGTTCAGCCCTTCGGGCAGCCCCTCCTATGTCTCTGATGCGCCGGCGCTTTTCTTCAAGAAGTTCGCCGTTCTGACCACGATCGTCGTTCTGATCATGGCCTTGGATTACTCCGAAACCATCCGGCGCTTTATCCATGCCGCCACGCCGCAAGCGGGCCTGGGCGAGTACTATTCGTTACCCATCCTGACCTGTGCCGGGATGATGTGGATGGCGTCGGCCGCTGATTTCATTCTTATTTTCGTGTCGCTCGAACTGGTCACCATCTCCTTCTACATCCTAGTGGCGTACATGCGGCGCAACGCCGCCTCCCTCGAAGCCGGGGTCAAATACCTCATTCTGGGCGCCCTCTCGACCGGCTTCATGATTTACGGCATCACCTGGATCTACGGTATCACCCGCCAGACCAACCTCGGAGCGATCCAGCAGGTCCTGCCGAGCATCGCTCCGGTTAACCAGCCGGGATTGCTTTTCGGTGCGCTGCTGGTCCTGGTCGGGCTTGGCTTCAAAATCGCCGCGGCTCCGTTTCAGTTCTGGGTGCCCGACGTTTACCAAGGGGCGCCGACGCCGACCACGGCATTCCTTTCCGTCGGTTCGAAGGCGGTCGGGTTCATCGTCCTGCTGCGCGTCGTGCAATCGCTGCAGTCGCTGCCTTTCGTGGCGAACAAGGTCGTCCTGGCATTGGTGCTGCTGGCCGCCGCAACGCTGGTCTACGGTAACATGGCCGCCCTGCCGCAGACCAACTTCAAGCGGCTGCTCGCTTACTCCAGCATCGGGCACGCCGGTTATCTGCTCATGGCCGTCGCCAGCGTCGGCGTGCAGGATGCCGGCCGGGCGGTGGTCGTCTACCTGGCGGCTTACCTGCTGATGACGCTGCTCTCTTTTCTTGTGCTGATCAATGTGGCCAACCATTCCGCCGGTGATGACATCGCGCATTTCAATGGCTTGGCGCGGCGCTCACCGTTTCTCGCCTTCAGTCTGCTGGTTGCAATGATGTCGCTGGCCGGGGTGCCGCTGACGGCGGGTTTCCTGGGCAAATTCATGGTTTTCAAGGTCGCCTTCGAATCCCGGCAGTTCGTGTTGCTCGTTCTCGCCGTCATCACCGTCGGGTGCGGCTTTTACTATTACCTTAAAGTGGTGCGGGCCATGTATTGGCAGGCGTCATCAACCGGGGACGCGTCAATTATCAACCTGACCCCGTTGTCCACGGCCACCATGGCGGTGCTGCTGGTGCTGATCTTTGCCCTCGGCATCTTCCCGCAACTCGCCCTCGGACTCCTGCGGTAACCGGTTGTCTTCCGCACCCGCTACCCGCTACCCGTTACCCGCTACCCGTTACCCGTTACCCGTTACCCGTTACGAGTTACTCCTTGCGCGCCGGTGCGCCAGAAGGCATTTTCGATTCCTTCTGTATGTTGGAAACGATTCGCAAACGCCAACGCGCGCTCCTTACCATCATCACCGTCGTCGTGATTGTCGCCTTCGCCTGGTTTTACAATCCGGCCACGTTCCGGCGTGGCGGGATGGGCATGACGGGCCAACTCGGCAAAGTCAATGGGCACGTGGTAACCATCGAGGAAGTCCAGAAACTCGAGCGCGACCTCAACGTGGCCATGCAGCTGGGTCTATACGATTTGCCCAGCCAGCTCGCCACCGACGGCCGGAGCCGGGATGAACAGGTGGTGAGTTACGTTTGGAATCTCTTCATCCTGAGGGATGCCGCGGCTCGCCTCGCCCTGGACCCGACCCCGGACCAGGTCAAGGATGCCGAGAAAAAGCTGGCTGCCTTCCAGACCAACGGCCAGTTCGACGGCAGCAAATACCAAAAGCTCGTCGAGACCCTGAGGGGGGGCGGGCTGAGCGCGGCCGATATCGACACGGTGGTGACCGACAATCTCCGGCTGCAGAATCTGAACAGCCTGCTGCGTCCTGTTGCTCAACTCCCGGAGGCAATGTTCAAACGCGAATACGAATTCGCGAACCTGAAGATGCACATCGCGGTCATCGCGTTTAAGCGCGCTGATTTCGAAAAAGGTATTCAGATTACCGACGCCGAGATTAAAAAGTATTACGACGACCAGAAAGATCATTTGCAATCCCCGGAGAAGCGCAAGATCGCGCTGGTCTCTTTCACGCTGAAGGACGACCAGAAGAATCTGACCGGCGACAAGCGCAACGAAGCGATCAGACCTTTGGCGGAACAGGTCGAGGCGTTCGCTCAACCTCTCCTCGATAAGCCCTCGGAATTCGAAAAGGTTGCGCAACAGAAAGAAGTGCCTGTCCTGACGACCGGCTTGTTTACCGAGAACCAGCCCGATCCGCTGATCTCGGCCGACCCGGCCATCACCCGCGAAGCGTTTAATCTTACCAAGGAAAACCCGGTCAGTGATGTCATCCAGGGCGAGAACGGCTTTTATATCATCAAGCTGGTGCAGATTGAGCCCAGCCATCCGCTGACCCTCGAACAGGCCAAAGACCAGATCGTTTCTGCCCTGAAGCAGGAAAAGACGACCGCTGCGATCGACGCAAAAGCCAAAGAGGTAGAGCACAAGATTGCCGACGACACCAAGGGCGGTCTGGATTTCGTTCAGGCCGCTGAAAAGGCCGGCTACAAACCCGAATTGCCGCCGCCCTTTGCCTTGAGCGAAGCAAACGCCAGTGACCCGGTGGCCCACGCCCTGGTTGCTAATCGGGTGGAACTCGAGCCGGGTGAAACGTCCCGGCTGCTTCAGGACGCCGACGGTGCCATGCTGGTTCACCTCGTCGGGCGCGACCCCCTCGATCCCGCCAGGTACGAAGAGGAAAAGAAACAGAAATACCCGCTGCTTGATGAGCGCTTCGCCAGCGGGATCACCCGCGAGTGGTTGAGGGTGGAACAGCAGAAAGCCGGGCGCCCGCCCATCTAGAAAATGCCACAAATGGAGGAGGTTTCGAGTGTCGAGTGTCGGGTGTCGGGTCGAATGCCACGCGTGACCGGCATCTCTATCTGTGACATTCTGCTTACCACGCCGGTGACGTTCCTTGATCCCTCAGCCATGTAATCTCAGGAAGAAGGGCTCCAAATCAGGGGCTCTTCCCTTCGTGGCATTACACCCGCCACCCGCTCTTCATTACCCGTTACCCGCCACTTCTTCATTTGTGGCATTTTTCCGCTTATGGCATTTGTGGCATTCTTCCGCTGTGGCATTTTCCTATGGACGAGATCCCGGCTTCGGTAGAAACGATTTTTGACGACGCTAATGGCGACCTTGCCGTCGGAGATCTGGAGGCGGCGATTGAGAAATACCGCCGATGCGTCGAGATCGAGCCGGCCTTCTTTGACGGCTGGCATGCGCTGGGCATGGCGTTGATGAAAAACGGGCGTTTCCCCGAAGCCATTGTTGCAGGGCAAAAGGCCGTCGAGCTCCGCCCGAACGATCAGCTCGCCTGGTCCAGCCTCTCTTTATTTTACGTCCGTAACAACCAGATCAAGGAAGCGGAAGCCGCCGGCGTCAAGGCGCGCATTTTATCCTGGGGCGGCAAAATCGCCAAGGAACCGGACCGCTAAGGAACCGCCAGCACCTTTTTTAATCACCTCGTGAAATATTTCGTCACCACCGCCATCGATTATACCAACAGCGGTCCGCATATCGGTCACGCCTATGAAAAGGTGCTCGCCGACGTGATCGTGCGTTACCAACGCCTGACCCGAGGCGCCGGAAACGCCTTTCTTTTGACCGGCGTCGACCAGCATGGCCAGAAAGTTCAGCAGGCTGCCCGCAGACAAAATATCGAGCCGATGCAGTTTGCGCAGCAGAACACCGACGAATTCCTGCGCCTTTGGGACCTGCTGGAAATCCGAAAAGATGGCTGGGCCGCCACTACAGACCCGCGCCACAAGCGCGCCGTCCGAACGGTGCTCGCGGCGTTGCTTGAAAAGGACGAGCTCTACAAGGCCAAGTACACCGGCTACTACAGCGTCCGCCAGGAACAATTCCTGACCGACAAGGACCGCGACGAACGGGGCGAGTTCGGTCCGGAGTGGGGCGAAGTTGCTTACATTGAGGAAGAGAACTGGTATTTTCGGCTCAGCAAACACAGAGACTGGCTTCGAGCTTACGTTGAGCGCCACCCGGAATTCGTTGCCCCCGCCTTCCGGCATGCGGAACTTCTGAACGCCATCGATCGGCTGAGCGGCGACTTGTGCATTTCCCGTCCCAAGGAACGGTTGTCCTGGGGTATTGAGTTCCCGTTTGACCCCGACTACGTGACCTACGTCTGGTTCGACGCGCTGCTGAATTACGTGACGTTCGCCGGGTATCTCGCCGAACCCGGCTCAGGCCTGCCCGATTTTAGGGAACTCTGGCCCTGCCAGGCGCACGTCATCGGTAAAGACATCCTGATTCCCGCACACGGCATCTACTGGCCGGTGATGCTTCACGCCATGGGCTTTCCGGATGAGCAGATGCCGAAACTGCTCGTGCACGGCTGGTGGAACATGGCAGGCGCCAAGATGAGCAAGAGCCTGGGGAACGTGGTCGACCCATTTGACGTCATCCAGAAATACGGCACCGATGCGCTCCGTTATTACCTCATGCGGGACATTGTGACCGGCCAGGACGCCGACCTCAGCCTGGAACGCCTTCTCGTCCGGTACAACACCGATCTTGCCAATGATCTCGGCAACCTGGTTAACCGCACCATCAACATGAGCCGGCGTTACCGGCAGGGCCGCCTGGCGAAGCCCGCTGCCTTCAACCCGGGGACAGATGCGCTGCGCGACCTGAGCGCCACCATCGTTGACCGGTATCACCAGGCTTTTCAACAACACCTGGTACACGCTGCCCTCGAAGCCGTCTGGGAACTCGTCGGCGAGGCCAATGCCCTGGTGGAACGCAAGGCGCCCTGGAAGCTCGCCAAGGAACCGGAGCAGGCCGCTGAGCTCGACGCGGTGCTTTATGCCCTGGCGGAAACCTGCCGGTTGCTGGCTGCACTCATTTCGCCGGTAACCCCGGGCGCCTCGCGCAAGATTCTCGCCCAGTTGCAGGCCGAAACCATGCAGGAACTTGCCTGGGGCAGCTTACCTGACCAACACCAACTGGGTGCACCCAGCCCGGTGTTTCCCCGCGTTCAGATCCCCGCAGAATGACTTCCGGACCCGAGACCGCACCTACCCTCTTTCTTAACCCGCCCTCCTATCGCGGGTTCGACGGCGGTGCGGGCTCCCGTTACCAGGCCCGGCGCGAGGTCCGGTCCTTCTGGTACCCGACCTGGCTGGCGCAACCGGCCGCGCTGATTCCAAACAGCCGGTTGGTGGATGCCCCGCCTCACGACCTTGACTCGGCAGCGGTACTCCGTATCGCCCGCGATTACCCGCACGTGGTCATCCATACCTCAAGTCCGACCCTCGCAGGTGACGCAGCGCTCGCCGAAAACATCAAAAATCAGCGACCCGACGCAAAGGTCGGTTTTGTCGGTGCGCACGCGGCCGTGCTGCCCGAGGAAACCTTGCGGGCTTCCGAGGCGATTGACTGGGTGGGCCGTAAAGAATTTGATTTTACCTGCCGCGAAGTTGCCGAGGGACGGCCGTTGCCACAGATCACCGGCTTGTCGTACCGCGGTGACGACGGCCGGATTCACCATAACCCGGAGCGCGAGCTCATCGCCGATTTCGATCGCCTGCCCTCGGTTATGGATGTCTACCGGCGCGACCTGGACATTTCGCGTTATTTTATCGGTTACCTCAAGCACCCTTACGTGTCCCACTACTCCGGCCGGGGCTGCCCCGCCCAATGCACTTTTTGCCTTTGGCCGCAAACGGTCGGCGGTCACCGGTATCGGGCGAAATCCCCTGACGCGGTTGCGGCCGAGATGGTCCACGCGCGCCGGCTCTTTCCGCAGGTAAAAGAGTTTTTTTTCGACGACGACACCTTTACGGCTTACCAGCCGCGTGCCCGCGAGATCGCGCTCCGGCTCGGCCGGCTGGGCCTCACCTGGAGCTGCAACGCGCGGGCCAATGTCAGCTATGAAACGTTGAAAGTGATGCACGATCACGGCTTGCGCTTGTTGCTCGTCGGCTACGAGAGCGGCGACCAGCAGATCCTCGACAACATCAAGAAGGGCGTCCGCCTTGAAGAGGCTAAACGGTTCACGCACGACTGTCACCGGCTCGGGATCACCATCCATGGCACCTTCATCCTCGGTCTGCCGGGCGAAACCCGGGAAACGATTCAGAAAACGATCGCCTTCGCCAAGTCGCTGGACCTGTTCTCCATCCAGGTGAGCCTCGCCGCTCCCTACCCCGGCACCGAACTGTATCAACAAGCGTTACGGTCCGGCTGGTTGAAAACGGATGGACATCTCGTGGGAGAGGCCGGAGAACAGCTTGCAGCCCTTGAATACGACGGCTTGTCCGAACAAGAAATCTTCAAGGCGGTAGAAGAATTCTACAAACGCTATTATTTCCGGTTGCGACCCGTCAGCCGCATTCTCTGGACCATGCTGCGCGACCCGGACGTGATGAAA
Organism: Verrucomicrobiota bacterium; assembly: GCA_019247695.1. Lineage (NCBI taxonomy): Bacteria > Pseudomonadati > Verrucomicrobiota > Verrucomicrobiota bacterium. Next base: position 20,596 of record JAFBAP010000090.1, read on the forward strand.
CGCCGGTTGCGTGAAGGTTGGGAATTTTTCGAATTTATGCGCCTGCGCAGTCACACGGCGGGAAAGCAGGAATCATCCGCAGAACACGCAGAAAAGAGAAAACGTCCACAGATTGACACAGATTAAAAGGATCCCGGCGGCAACTCTAAGGCCGACACTCGCACCACCCCCCACGATGCCACTCCGAACTCCGAACGCCGAACTCTGTCCCCCTCTTCCCGCCGTGTTCGCCGTGTTCGCCGTGTGAACTCTTACGTTGTGCCCGCTCTCTTCCGCCGTGCCCGCCGTGTGACCCAGACCCTACCTACCCACACCGGCCAGCCAGCGTTCCAGCACAGCCCTCAGTTCGAGCTCCCGGACCGGCTTTGTCAGGTAATCATCCATGCCCGCCGCCAGGCACTTTTCGCGGTCTCCCGACATTGCGCTGGCCGTCAGGGCAATGATCCGGATGGGTTGATGCCATGGACACCGTTCCGGTGCGTCTCGTTCGAGCGCGCGGATCGCCGCCGTCGTTTCATAGCCGTCCCGGTTCGGCATTTGCCCGTCCATGAGAATCAGGTCGTAGGGAACTCGCTTCAAAATCTCCAGCACTTCCCCGCCGTCCGCCACGGCGTCGGCCGTGTAACCCGTCTTCCGTATCAAGGCCAGGATGACTTTCTGGTTGATGACGTTGTCCTCGGCGACCAGAATTCGTCCCTTCTGCGGCTTGGCGATCTGGTTGCCTGCCGGCAGGACCGGCCCGGACGACGTGCGGCCGGTGACATCCGCCAGGCAATCGAACAGAAGCGATTGCTTGACGGGCTTGTTCAGCTGAGCGTCGATGCCGGCTTCTTTAAGCATTTCGGCCTTTGGCGCGTGCACCAACGACGTCAGCCCAACCAGCCGGGTCGACCCGATCGCCGGATCGGACCTGATCAAACGAGCCAGCGTAAGGCCGTCCACTTTCGGCATTTGCACGTCCAGCAACGCCACGTTGAAGGGCTTTCCGGCACCTGCCGCCTTTCGTAAGAGCTTCAGGGCCTCGTCCCAGCCCTTCGCACTCTCCGCCTGCATACCCCAGTCGGTAATCTGGTGCTGCAGGATGCTGCGCACCGCAGCGTCATCATCAACCACGAGCACCCGCAGCTCGAATCGCCCGCGACGCGTCAGCGCCGCGGGAAGGCCGGGTCGGCTGTACTGTGGCTTCTCAAATTGGGCGGTAAACCAGAAAGTGGACCCTTCGCCGGGCTCGCTCCGCAGGCCGATCTGACCGTGCATCATCGCCACCAGTTGCTTGGAGATCATCAGCCCCAGACCCGTGCCGCCGTATTTGCGCGTTGTCGAGACATCGGCCTGGCTGAAGGCCTGGAACAGGCGAGTCTGAGCTTCCGGCGAAATCCCGATCCCGGTATCCTGCACGCTGAATCGCAACACCGCATGCGTCTGAATCTCGCTCTCGAGCGAAACGTGCACGACCACCTGGCCGCGGTCGGTGAATTTAGCCGCGTTACCCACGAGGTTAACAAGAATCTGACGTAACCGTCCCGGGTCGCCGCGCAATCGAGACGGCACGCCCCGGGCGATGGCGCTGGCTAACTCGAGCCCTTTACGGTACGCCCGTTCGGCCAGCAGGTCTAACGTACCTTCAACAGTTTCAATTACGTCGAAGTCGACAATTTCCAGCGAAACCTTGCCCGCCTCGATCTTGGAGAAGTCCAGGATGTCATTGATGATGGTCAGAAGGGATTCGGCACTGTTGCGGATGATCTGCGCAAGCTCGCGTTGCTGTGAGTTAAGTGTTCCCTCCAGCAGCAAACCCGTCATGCCGATCACGCCGTTCAGCGGGGTACGGAGCTCGTGGCTCACGTTGGCCACAAACGCGCTCTTGGCGCGCGCACTCGCCTCCGCAGCCTCTTTCGTTATCGCCAGTTCAGCCGCACGTTTCCGCTCAAGTTCGCCCCGGATCGCGCCTGAGAGGGTATTGCGCAGCTCCGTGGCGCTCTCAAGCTCTACGCCGGTCCACGCCGGCGATTGCGAGTCGACCGTCTGCTTCCATGCTTCAAACGATTTCCGCGGGCTGATTCGTATCCCGTCAGGTCCGAAGGAAGCAGGTTTGTCGGGGTCCCCGCCCCAGGTTACCGTCCGGACCACCTCCGGACGGAGCCAGCAGGCGTAGCAGGCCTGCTCCGGGAGGAGCCGCACGGCTAACAGGCCGCTCGCTACCGATTTCCACCCGCGGGCCGGCGGGTAAATCATCGGCAGGGTGTGAGTCGCGAATACCGGCTCCGCTTGGCTGGCTGACAACCAATCCCGGAGTTCCAATAGCGTGCGGTCGTCCGGCACGGACCCCAGCGTCGTGATCTGATCCGCAAACAGCACGACCGCACCAGTCGCTTCGATGAAATCCAACAGGTCCGGCCGGTGCCGGGTCAGCCCTTCCGCAAAATGGCCGGTGCTGGCGATTGCCTCGAGAAAATCGGACAGCATCTTGGTCCGCGCCGCCCGGTACTCCTGCGCAGCAGCCGTCGTGCGCACCGCGATCTGAGCCGCCGTCACCTCGCCCAGCAACTGGCAGTCCTGCCGCGAGGCGAAGTCAATGAACTTCGGGCTGCTGTGATGGCAGGCGATCAGACCCCAGAGTTCTCCATCGATCACGAGCGAAATGGTCAGGGTGGCGGCCACGCCCATGTTGTAAAGGTACTCGAGGTGAACCGGTGAGACGCTGCGCAGCACGCACCGGCTCATGTCGAGGGGCGGCTCCGGATCGCGCGTGAGAACCGGTATCGGCACGTAAGACGCATCGGCGATGAGCCGCACCCGGTTCAGTCTATAGAGTTCGCGCGCCTGCGCCGGGATGTCGGAAGCCGGGTAGCGCAACCCGAGGTAAGACGCAACGTTTTCGTCCCGGTCCTCGGCAACCACTTCGCCGCTCCAGTCCTCCAGAAACCGGTAGACCATCACACGGTCGTAACCCGTGAGGCGACGAACTTCTTGTGCTGTGACCCGGCACACGTCCGCGACGGTCGGCGCGGTTTGAACCGCCAGGAGGGCGCTGCGCACCGGCAAAATGGATCCGCCGGCCCGGCCGGCTTCCAATTCCAGAATAAGATTACCTTCAGCCCGATGGATGATCCCGTCCAGGCTTTCACCCGGCCGGGACCGCAGGCGAATCGGTAAAGGATTGCCGATCCCGGGGTCTTCCATCCGTGCCGCCTGTTCCACGGCGCGCGCCGAGGAGTCCTCGAGCATCGGCCCGAGCGGCTGGCCCAGAAGGGCGTCCGGACCACGGCCAAGCACCTCCGCGGCATTGGCGCTTACCTGAACTACCGTATGGCCGGGACCGCGTAGAACCAGCAGGAGCCCGTGGGGCTGCACGCGACCGGGCTGGTGAATCGGCTCCCGGGCGCACGCCGTTAAATCTAGGGATGGGTTCATGGTCCTTCGAAACCGGACGCCGTGACGTCCGGAAAAAGCCAACGCTCAAACGTTTGAAAGGTCTGCAATGCCGCCTCGGCGATAGCATCCGTACTTTGCGCCGGCCAGCGCTCGAGCACCTGCCGGAAAGCCTTCCAGCGTGCGGCGACCTGACGAGGACCAGCGCCATAAAAGAAGGCGACCCCGTTCTCGGGAGTCACTCCCAAGCGTGCCTGAAGTCGCGGTGCCACGACCTGGCCACCCAGCGCCGCTCCCTCAAGCACATAAAGGGCGCCGAGCGCCTGCGCGGCGCCGGTCAGATCCGGCAGGCTTCTGCAAAGCGGCATCATCGCAAGCGCGTTTTCAGAAAAACCCAGCGCCGACAGGTCCCTGACCAGCAAAGCGGTCCTTGGCTGGGGCTCGAATTGCCGGGGGAAGTCCGGCGTGCTTGCGAGCACCGCGAGGCGCGTCTCCATCGGACGGTAAAACCCAAGAAATTTGGCCAGGAGCATTCCATAACCCGCACGGGAAATAGTCTCGAGCGCACCGGTTAACCTGTCTTCCAGGATTTGGTGGGCGGGCCGCGTGGTTTGTCGCAGCAACGAAAGGCACATGATCAAGGGCTTACTTTCCGTGCTCCGCGCAGGCCGGGGCGCGCTTGCGACAGCTCGAGTTTTCTATCAAAATCATACTTTCAAGATGAAAGACAACCACGCCATGAATGCCAACGCAAGTGCTGTCTGCGGCGCACGTTCCGCCGCCGGCTCTCTTTCCCGTCAAGGCCGGCCGTGGTTGGTGGGGAATTACGGCCCTTTGCCGCCTCCGCCGCTTGGACGGCGTGCGGCTTGATGGCGCGGAAAGGTCAGAGAAGACCGCCTTCTGCTCTCGAACGGGGACAGGTCCCGCGCACAGGGACATGCTCTCGTCTCGAACGGGGACAGGTCCGCTTCCCCCAGTGAAGCGCACAGGGACAGGTCCCGCACACAGGGACATACTCCCGAACGGGGACAGGTCCGCTCGTCAGGTCCCGCAAACGGGGACAGGTCACAACGGCGCTGAGTTACGGGCGTTCCGGCCGCTACGCGTTGGGCCTTCACCCATTTCCTCCCGCGTCGAGGCACCCCATACCAATAGGGACAGGTCACAAGGGCGGGTCAGGCCTGAGCCGTTCAGCGGGGCCGCACGAATGGGGACAGACCCCATACCAATAGGGACAGACCCCATACCAATAGGGACAGGCCCCACGAATGGGGACAGACCCCACGAATGGGGACAGACCCCAATGGCGCTATGATGGCGCTATGAGGAATGCCGCGCCGCACGATCTCATCTTCAGAGGGACAGGCACCGTCCGGGGTGGCACCGTACGTAAATGAACAAGAAACCCGTCCACTTGCTGGTTCAGGAACAAGCTTTCCCAGGACCGCATTCGGGCCGCGTCCCGTCACCCATCACCCTCCGCAAAGTCGAGCGGGGCCCGGGGGTGCACGATGGCGTAGAGGACGTGCGCCTTGTGACCGACGCAGGCGACATCACCGGCCGGCTTCACCCGGCTCCGGGCGACGGAGTGGTGCTCTGGGTATTCGGTGCCGGGGGCGGCTTGGGCGGGCCGGCGGGAGGACTCTACACGCGGCTGGGCAGTCAACTCCGGGCCGAGGGCATTGCCTCGCTCGAGCTAGCTTACCGCTACCCCGGACGGCTGGGCGAGTGCGTGACGGACGTCCAGGTCGGCCTTGCCTGGCTTGGGACTCAGGGGAAACGCCGGGCCGTGCTCGTCGGCCATTCCTTCGGAGGCGCGGTGGTGATCACGGCCGGGGTCGCAGCGGGTGAGATGGTGCTGGGAGTGGCTGCCCTGAGCAGCCAGACCAGCGGAGCCCTCGGCACGGTAAGCGCGCTCAGCCCACGACCGCTGCTACTGATCCACGGTACCGCCGACGAGGTGCTGCCTGACACGTGCTCGCGTGCGCTTTACGCCCGGGCGGGTGCGCCGAAACAGCTGATCCTTTACCCGGGTTGCCGGCACGGCTTGGACCAGTGTAGGGACCAACTGGACCATGACCTCATAAAGTGGCTCGGGCACGTACTCGGGTTCCGCGGTGGTCATGGCGGCTCAACTCAGTGAACCGATCCACGATTCCCGGCAGAATCAGCAGCCGGGAACCGGCCGCCGCACTCGCCGGTTTAGCAAACCGCTGATAGCCGGATCCGTATCGATAAAGAGCCGGTTACGACTTGCGCGATACGCCGCTGACTTCTTCGAGGAAATCACTGGCCAGTTGCTTGATCCCTTTCTCCTGTTCCAGGCCACCCAAAGCTGTTTCCTCGGCGGCCCGCGCCAGACGGTGCGACAGGGCAAAGAAGCTGGGTACCCAGAGCCCAACGAAGATGGCCAGACGCTCGGCGTGATCGCGATTCTGGTTGCGTTTGGAAAACCAACTGATGAGCGAGACGGCAATCGAAAGGAAACCGGCGGCAAGCGAGAGGTCCGACAGGAACTTCAGGGTTTCCTTATTCAGGGAGAGGTCGTTTTCCATCGTGTATATCACCGGTTCGACGGCAGCTTCCCGATCGGATTGGGCGAATTCTGGAGGGACACCATCACCTGGGGACCGTGCCAACGAAGAAAGTTACGGTACGGAGAAGCAGTCAAGATCGTTTGCAAAGGCCACGGGGCCCGCAAACTTTTTCCGGATCTCCTCGAGGCTCTGGGCTTCCTTACCCAAGGTCCGCAGCATCCGGTGCGACAACACGAGCCGCTTGACGTGTGCCGCCTGAGCGATTTGTCCGATCACCGAAGGCGGCATGTGCAATTGCCGCTCTACCCCGGCAGCCCCTTCCGGAACCGCGTTGTGCGCAACAAGTAAATCCGCCTCTTTAGCCAGGTGCACCAGGTCGGCACCCTCGCCATTCGTGTCGCCGCTAAACACGATGGCCTTGCCGCCAATCTCAACGCGCCACGTCAAGGACGGTACAGGCCCATGGATGACCCGATCGGCGTACACTGAAAGGCGTTCGCCACGAAACACCACCGCGGCGGGGTCCCCGGCCACGTCGTGAGGCTGCAATCCATAGCTGCCGTCTCCTTGAGGGAGCAACAGCTCGCTCAAGTACCGATAAACCCCGGTCCGGTATTGAAAGAACGCGCGCACAAAACCTACCGTCGATGGAAACTCGCTGTTGCCCCCGGGGCCGTAGACGGGCAGGGGCCGGTCGCGCCCCTCAAACCATGACGAGAAGATCAGGGCGGGAAAATCGGCAGAATGATCCACGTGGAAGTGCGTGAACAAGATCACGTCGAGCTGGGACATTCTCGCGCCACTCTCATCGAATCGAAGCGCGCTGCCGCCGCCCGCATCCACTAACACCCGGGCCTGTCCGTCCTGCCACACCAGGTAGCTGCTGGACGCCCGCTTGTCTTCTAACTCCGGACCTCCGGATCCGAGCGCTTGAACGGCCACGCCCTGGCCGCCGCAAGCTTGCGCATCCCCCGATGGAACCCCTGGCCAATTGAGGCAAATGGTCACTAAACCGAGCAGCGGGATAATCGGGAAAACGCTTCGATGCATTTATCGTTCACTCCTTTTTGATTACTCGCGCTAAATGGCTGTTATGCAAACCCGTCAGACCAAGCAATTGGCGTCTGAAGCAGGCGGCAATCCGAACAGAAACCTGAATCAAAGCCGGCAGCGACACCGTTCGCGAACTCCCCAGGGGCTCGCATCCGAAAGCGGAGTACCTGCTGAACCGGTACCACCCGACGATGCGGCTGACCACGATGGTTTACTGCAGCTCTGAACCCAAGTGCTGAATGAAACCTGGCGCGGTACCCTGTCGCGCTGGTACCCCGCTATGGAGGTAATCCCCGAGACCCAGGCCGCATAGCTTCCGACGTTTCTGATCTCGTTGCCAACGGTGTGAGTGGTCCCATCCATCCGATCATCCTGCAGGCGTTAGCCATTAACCAAGGGGAAGCTGATTGCAGGCGATCCGCTGCGCAAAAACCGGGCATTATCACTCTAACGTATTATGGTTTTCTATTCCACTTTCGCCGAAGAAACTGGTCTCCACCCAAGCCATCAAGGAACGAAATGTTCCGTGTGTAGGGGGCTTCAAATCCTTCCAAGGTGCGCCCCATCGCTTGGAGCTCTATACACTAACGTAAAGGAAGCAAATGGCCAAATCCATCGAGTACAGCGAATCGATCCCTGAACAGACTAGCAAACATCTCGTCGTGAGAGGCCATGGCGTTTACTTCTGTTTTGACGTTGACCAGTCCACGCCGGTGAAGGAGCACACGGATTTTCTGGACTCGACCCTGGTGCCCTTCATCATCAGGGCCGTAAAGAGACTTGGTCCTGGAACTTACAACCTGATTATGCACGGGTCAGCCAGTGCAACGGGCCAATCGACGCACAATTTCGACCTTGGGTCACGAAGGGCAACCAACATCTTTAACGAGATTGACAAACGGTTTGACCAAAAGAAGAAAACGGATTCATCTCTTTCGATTTTTCAGTTGGAACCGATGATTATCGACCACGGGGATGAGGAGTCGGAAAAAGACCCATTACTCTCGGGAGCACGCAAAAAGGGACCAAAACAAGTCGAGCACGTACAAGCAATTTACAGGTCTGCGATATACTTTACCAGAGCGAAACAAAAAAAGTCGTCTACATTTTCTATTAGAGAGATCTATTTTTTCAAATTCAAGAAAATAGAAGAACCCCTTCCACAAGTTCTTAAGCAGATTTCTGACTTTCTGGACAAACCAGTTCCGCATTTCATCTTTGGCCAGCTAAAGGACAGACTGCTGAAACCTGTTAAAGAGGCATTTGGCGAGCTTAGTTTTTTGGCGGGTCACATGGTGTCGTACCTTGTCCCGAGTACGGCGGACTATTGCTTTGAAATAAAGGATAGCCTGAAGGAGCATGCTCTCTATCGCTTCAACGGGATAAAAAATGAGGACAAATACGAACTCCTCGACCTGATTGGGATGATCACGAAGATTCGCGGTGTTAGTGATGCATTAAAAAGTGCGGCTAAAAAGGCGGGCCTGGCGAAGAAACTATTTTCTATCTCAGAAACGATTTCCAAGGTCACTGACGAGCTTGTCGGCCATGCATATCCAATCTTGGAGAAGCGCTTCGGCCGAGAGATTGCGAACCAGATTAGGGATGCATTCCTAACGGTACGCGAAGGTGCACGCAAGTTGTTTACGGCCATCTCGGTTCCAGGTTCAGAATTTACGCCGTTCCGTTTTCATGACGGTGGGTCAGACCACGCCCTCGCCGGGCTCGCAGGCCCGGCAAGGCGAATTGCCGTCGACGCGGGGTACCATTCGTCAGTCGAGATTTACTTCGGCGGCTCTGCCTCGCCGCGATCGACCGAATGGATGGCCTATGCGCACATTGTGACCGGCTTTCAGATCAGAAATGCGTTTTTTGCAATGGGTCGGGCCGACGGCTCCTTTATCTTGCTCAAATCCGGTTATCTTACTGATATTGCACCGGGGTTATATGATCCGGTCACAGGTTGAGCGTGGTACGATCTATCCGTTCATTTAAATTGAACCGATCGTCAGCGGGGCAAGCATGGACCTTTCAGGGGAGGTTGTGCCGCCCTGGCGCCGCGATATTACGCGTTCACCCCAAGCAGCGGTCCACGCGGCGACCGACGAACGCAAGCCTGGACCGGATCGAGCGATTCTTGAGCGACCGTTAAGGACTCTTGCTGCCCCGCCTCGGCTGCCGTTTTCGCCTGCCGGCAAGTCCAAGCCTGGGCAAACTCTTTGTCAGGGCACTGATTTTATCGGTCCGAGGGGCGCCCTCGGCGCGCTTTTCCAGGCAAGAGTTCGGCGTGCCGGATAGCCACGGCTTTGATATTACACATTCGGCCTTTTCTGGGTGGGAAGAAAGGCCAAAATGATTTCTTTGCGGGCACGGACACCCTTATGGCTTCTCTCCAGCAATTCCATCTTCTCCAAAGCGTCCAGGTCTCGCTGCAGAGTTCGCAAGGTGCTTTGAGCATAGTTCTTGGCAAGCCGTGGCGTCAATTCCATCACCTTGACGGGAACAAAATGCTGGTCAGGTAAGTCAAGCAACAGATCTCTTTGACGCTTGGAAGTTTTGCCCGTCTTCTCTCGGAAGGTCTCGTACACGAAATTGCGCCATGCGACGTCCCATTGTTGAAAACGGATACGGCTTAGTTGCTCCTTTAGGCCGCCGACCAATCCGCGAACCGCATAATGAACGAATGGCAAGATATGTTTCCGCCTGAAGCGCTGGCATTTCTGAGTTGCCGATAATATTCGGTGCGCGTTTGATTGTAATGGTTGCTCAGTAAGTGAGCCGCCGGCGACGGGATGCCGGCATGCAGGAGTAAGTAAAATTCGACCAGTCTCGAGGTGCGCCCATTGCCATCATCGAAAGGGTGAATCCACGCTAGATATAGGTGAGCCACAACGGTTTTGACGATGGCGTAAACTGTCTCCAGCCCCTTCAGAGGCGAGAAATCGCTGCTGGAAAACCATTCGCACAGTCGATCAACCAGCAGAGGGCAATCGTCGGGCGGGGCACCCCGGTATACGTTTCCCACCACGACCGAGCCGGTTCTAAACGCGCCCGGGATGATGCCGGTTCCCTCATGACTTCGCCCGTTTAGGGCAAGTCTTCGTTCGTAAGCGCCTCGTGCTGAGGGTATTTGTCCCCGCCGGGAATCGAACCCGGATTTAAGGTTTAGGAAACCTCCGTTCTATCCGTTGAACTACGAGGACGGTTGCGTGATGAACGCCCGAAGAGGGAAAGGGGGGTCTCAGGTGCTGCTTTTACCAGGCGCTAAGAATTCAGCCTTTCCTCCTCAGCCGCGTTCACAGGCGTTCAGGTAACGCGAAAATCCGTATTCCGCAATGCTTTAGAAGGGTGGGTGTTGGCTGCGGCAAGGGATGAGGGCCCGGGTAACCGTCCCCAGCAGGCCCCAGCGGCCGGCCCGATCTCTTGACCTCAGCCAATCGCACCAGCGCCGGGGACAACTCAGACGCACAAATCCCGAGAAACCGGCCGCAGTCCCCCGGGAGCGATTCAGGGGGGGTGCTTTTAAGTTGTTCTTTTTTCCCCTTTTGTATATTTTTAGCAGAAAATATAGTAATTTAAACGAGCAAGCGCGAAATTTTATCGCCGAATCAGAAGCGGCTCGCCATTCTCGGGCGAGTTATTGCAGATTCTTTTTATGCAACGCTTCGCCTCACTTTCACGCAGCACGCTTCTGATTGTGTCGGTGCTGGCTACCTCATTGCTGTTCAGCGGCAAAACGCACGCACAATTAGTCAATGGTGACCTCGCCGGTCCCGGTTTGCCGCCCGGAGTAAACGCAGAGGGGATCATTCCCGCCGGTCAAACCTCGAGCACCTTGCTGACAGGCTGGACCGCAAGTAAAAGCGAGAACGCCGACTCAAACGTTTATTACTACACAACGAATCCGGACGCCCAAAACGGTGCCTTCTTCTTCCTGAACAATCCCCCGCCCGGTTTTAATTACGCCGTACAGCTCGACAGCACCACGGGCAACGGCACGCAAGAACACTTTACGCAAGGCGCCTCGCTCAGCCAGGCACTGTTTCTGGCTCCGGGTACTTACACGTTAAGCTTTTATATCTCGACGGAAGTTGGCGTCGACCGGGGAGTAGACAAAGGCGGTACGTCCGGCGTTCTGGTAAGCCTGAATGGTTCCGGGATCACCAGCGGCAGCTTGACCAACGCAACGTTCCTCACCACGAGTCCGGTCCCGGCAACGCGCGCCACCGCCCCGTGGACCTCGGAAACGGCTAATTTCACCGTTGGCACCGGCAGCACCGTGACGCTCACGTTCCAGGATGATCCGAACCCGTTACTGGGCAATAACGTGCGTAGCTCTAACATCGGCCTGGGGGGTATTTCGATCGCCGCAATCCCCGAACCGGCTCCGTTGACCCTGATCGGCGTCGGGTTGGTCTCGCTCGTCGGATTCCAGAACCTGCTGAAGCGGCGTCGCGCCTGACGCGAACCGGGGAGGGCCGGTCACCGGTCACCGGTTTTTCGGTTCGATTTACGCTGCTCTGTTTCTGCGCGCCTCCCGTCGAGGGAGGCGCGTTTCTTTTGTCTACGGGGCTCAGCGCCCCGGCTCGGTTTGCCCGGCCAAAAAGGTCTCCAGTTCGGCCCGGGTGGGCAGGCCGGCGTAGTCACCTTGGCAAGCGACGCAAAATGCGCCCAGAGCGGCGCCACGGCGAACGGCATCCGGGAAATCGACCTTATCGAGCAACCCGGATATGACCCCGGCGCAAAAGGCGTCGCCGGCTCCGACCGGGTCAACCTCGGGCACGGCAAACGGCGGCACCGTGCCTCTCCGCGGGCCATCCGCGAATCGGGCGCCCTCGCCGCCGAGTTTGATCGCCACCTGGGTGGGCCCCAATTCGAGCAGGCGCTCCCGTGCACGATCGAGGTCGTTCGTTTCCGCCAGCAGTTCAGCCTCTACCTGGCTTGGCAGCAAAACGTCAGCCCGCCGGGCCAGTTCCAGCAGGACCGGGCGCGCCTCCTTGGCGCCCCAAAGCCGGAACCGCATATTCGGATCGAAAACGATTTTGGCGCCTGTCGCTCGAAACTGGTCGACCACGGCCAAGGTCAATTCACGATTCGAAGGGCTGATGGCAGGAGTGATCCCGGTCACGAAAAGGTAACGGGCCGCCAAGCCCGCGAATTGTTCCGGCCGCAGCGCCGTGGCGGCCGAGTTTTTCCGGTAATAGAACACTTTGGTTGCATTGCCCGGACGCACTTCCTTGAACATGAGTCCGGTTGGCGCCACAGGATCTCGCTGCACCCGGTTGACGTCGATGCCCTCGCCACGGATCACCTTGAGTACCCGGCTGCCGAACGGGTCCGCACCGAGCCGGCTGACCCAGCTCACCCGGTGTCCCAGCCGGGCCAAACCGATGGCGGCGTTGGATTCCGCCCCCCCGACCGACAGATGGAGGCTTGCGGCCATTTCAAGGTTAGGCAGATCGAGAGGAGAAAGCAGGAGCATCGCCTCTCCAAAAGTGACAACGTCAAAAGCGGAATCGTTCATGAACGCGCCTTGCGTGCAGCCTCAAGCAGGCGGTCGGCAGCCGCAGCACACGCCGCAAAGTCCTCACGGCGTTTCGGGATCAACGCCCCACCGACGCCGACGGCCTGCGCCCCTGCGGCAAAGAACTCCGGCGCGTTGTCGAGGGTGACCCCGCCCGTGGCCACCAGCCGGGCCGAAGCCAGGGGAGCCAAAATCTCACGGAAATATTTCGGGCCTAAACTACCGGCCGGAAATACTTTGATGTAATCCGCACCGGCGGCCATCGCATTGTAGATTTCCGTCGGGGTCATCGCGCCCGTAAATATCGGAATTCCATGGGCACGGCTGATCGCGATCACGTCCGGGTGGAAGTTGGGGGTGACCAGAAAATCCGCTCCCGCCGCCAATGCCTCTTCCGCCAGCGACGGATGCGTTACGGTACCGGCGCCGAACATGGCGCCCTCCGGACGCTTGACGTTTCGAATGACGCCGGCGGCGCCGGCCGAGTCCATCGTCATCTCAATCAGGCGGATGCCCCGGCCGAAAAGCATTTCCACGCAGGCATGGATGTCGATCTGCGGCCGGCGCAGGATCGCAATCACGGGTGCCGCATGGAGGGCTTCCGCAAGTTGATGCTTCATAAATGCGCGGTTAAAAGCCGCATAACCGGCGTCTGTTCGGTCGACGTAGCTCGGCCGGGGCCGTCGAGGGGCTTTCCTTCATCGGTTATCTAATAACGAACATCGGGCAAATAGTCACACCAAAGTCGGCCCGGCAAAATCGATCCGGGCCGCGCCTTATCTCTGGAGGCCATAATCTTTGGCCGCCTGGACGAGCGCAGCCGTAAGATGATTCACGTCCCGGTCGGCGACAAACAGGCTGATCGCATCCTCCATGGCTTGTTGAAAGGCAGCCGACGCAGCCTCTCCATGCACGCAACTCGGCACGAGGTCATCCTTGGCGAAGGACGACATCGACCATTGCAGGTACTCGCCAAACTTACTTTTGTCCACGTCGGTGCGGGATGGGATGGCGCCCTTCAACGGGTCAAACGCTTCCTGGGCCTGTTTGCTCCCGATTAATCGCAGCCACGCCGTGGCCTCGACTACGTCCGGTGCGCTCTTGCCCAGGGTAAAGCCGTCCGCCACGACGATGAAACTGCCGTCCGTGCCGGGATGATCAACCCAGCCGAAATCCTGATTTTCCTTCAAGCCCGCCTTTCGCATTTCACCGTAGACCCAATCACCCATGCAGGTGAAGGCGGCTTTGGCCTCAATGACCGCCCGGACTGCCCCATCCCAGGTCAGGGCTGAGTGGTCCGGGTTCTGGTAATCCAGCATCCTGCCGTAGAGCTGGGCCGCCTGTTTCACTTTCGGGTCGTCAAAGGCAAGTTTACCGTTGAACAGGTCTCGCCAGCCTTGGGGTCCCAGCACCCCCAAAAGTGTGTTTTCGAAGATTTCGGCGGTAGCCCAAATTCCGGAATCGCCCACTGCCAGCGGCACAACGCCGGCCGCTTTAAGCTTTTCGGCCGCCGCGAAGAACTGGTCAAAGGTGAGCGCGCCATCGATTTTGATCTGGTTTTTCTCGAGGATTTTTTTGTTGTACCAGAGGACGTTCCCGCGGTGCACCCCGACCAGCACGGCGTACATGTCGCCGCCTTTGGTTACCTCATCGAGCAGAGCTTTGGGCACGACCTTATTCCAACCTTCGCTCTCGTAGAGATCGGTCACGGGATCGCAGGCTTCCAGAGCGACGTAGCGCGCCAGGAGTTCGTAACCCGGGTGGGTCTGCCATGTATCGGGCGGGTTACCCTCGGCCAGCCGGGTCTGCAGGATGGGGCGGGCGGCAGAACCGCCGCCACCGGTCACGGCGGCATTGATGACCTCGACCCCGTGGTTATGCTCTTTATACATCCGGAAAAGCACGTCCAGCGCCGACGCCTCGCTGCCGGAAGTCCACCACGAAAATACTTCGAGGGTTTTACGGCCGGCGGCATCAGCCTCCGGGCACACCTGGACAAGCGCAACCAGGGCCGCACCCAGAATGGACGAACGGAGTAAGGTCTTCATGGAGGTTAAAGGTGAATTCCCTGCACGGTGAGGTTGTCTGCTAAGTGATCGTGGCTCACCGATGACTGGTCGTGACAATCGGCGCCGCGTCCCGCGGAGGCGCTCAGCCGTACGAACGCACCGCGATTGCGGTCTTGGATTCGGATCGCAATTGGTGCGCTCCCGAGGCCCGAGCCGCCGGCCTCAAACCTGGCGCGTTGCCCCGCTGAACCTGACCGGGCGGCTGACGGGCGCCAGCCGGCAGCCCTGCCGCTGACCCGGCGAAATTTGTGCGTTCCTTGAATGGGCGCTGCCCCGCACTCGTCGAAACGAAGACACTTACGGCAGATCAGGCGCGTGGACTGGTTACCCGGGCGGGGCAGATGGGAGGGCGCCTCAGGCCCGACGCACGGGTAACTGACTAAAAAGACATTGCCTTCCTGCCAAGCGAATATATCTAATAGATATGAAAATTAAAGCTCTGTTCCTGGCCGTCGCCGTGCTCGGTTCCGTTGGGTTCGTGCGTGCAGACGACGTAATCCAATTCACGACGCTTCCTCAGACGGTCCAAACCACGGTTATCCGAGAGACCCACATTTCCAACCCGACCTCGGTAACCCGGGTAATCCGGGACGGCGACGTTTATGCGGTCACCGTCAGGGGCGACAGCGGCTCGCGGGTCGTTTACGTGAATGACGCAGGTACGATCGTTGAGCATCATTCGGCTGCGACGACCACGACGACCACCACTACCGAACAGGTTGCACCGGCAGCCGAAACCGTGGTGACGACCGAACAGGTTCAAGGAGATACCGGTCGCTACCAACTGATTGAAAAGAAAGGCAACAAGGAAACTTACCTTGATCGCCAGACCGGACAAAAGGTGAGGGTCAAGCGAGAGGACAACGATTAACGCCGGGCTGGCAGTGACGCCGGGCTTCCTGCAAGGACGATAGCGAAACAGCCTCCAACGATCACATCTGAGTGCGGGCGACGGGAATTCATCCGTCGCCCGTTTTGTTTTGGAGGGTTGAATTGAAAAGATCATCCGCAGAACACGCAGAGAACGCAGAAAAGAGAGAAAACATCCACAGATTACACAGATTGACACAGATTAACGTCACACGGCGGGCGCGACGTAAAAGACTCACACGGCGCCACGGCGGAACACGGCGACCACGGCGGAAAGAGGAACGGAAGACCTGACATTGGCGCCGCTTCCGCAAGCCGTTACCCGTTACCCGTCACCCGGCACCCGGTTTCATTCGTGGCATTTCCTCAGGGCTGCACGCGCCGAGCCGGTGAACCTGCAACAGATCGGGAGGGACGGCCTCCCTGGCTAATTCGATCAGGTGAGCGTGGTGAGTGAAGAAGAGGACCTGGGTTTTCGGACACAGCTCAGCCAGTACGCGGAAGGCGTCGCGTGCCCGGTCGTTGTCGAAGCTGATGAAAATATCGTCGGCGACAAACGGGATCGGCTCGGCGCTCTCCTCCAACTGCCGCTCCAGGCTGGCCAGGCGCAAGGCGAGGTAGAGCTGGTCCCGCGTCCCTTCACTCATTCCGGCCACCATCACCTCTTCGTCATGAGGGCGCACCCCCAGCAGCACCGGGCGATCTTTCTCGTCAAAGCCGGTCTTGAGAGACGCGAACGAATGCCGGGTCAGTTTCGGAAACAGCTCGCTCGCACGCCGGATCACCGGCCCCTGGTTTTCTTCCCGGTAAATTTCGATTTGCTGGCGCAGGATGCTGCACGCGAGGCGAAGGCGCAGGTAGCGAGCGCTTAGAGATTCAATTTGAGCCGCAGCCTGTTGGGCCTTGCCGGCGGCTTCTGCGGCGCGCTCGCTTCCGTCCATCGCTTCGAGCTCCGTTTGGAATTTGCCGCCGGCCGTTTGCAATTTTCCGATGGCTGCCTCCTGCTCCGCGATGCCGGCGGTGAGGGCCTCCGCCTCGGCTGCGAGCCGGCCCGGATTCACTTCCGCAAGCTCCGCGAGGAAGTCTTCAAGGGGAGTACCGCCGCTCAACGGCACGAGCGTGTGCACAAGCTGCTCCGCCTCAGAAGTAAGCTGGCGCGCCCGCGCCGCCCTCTGCTCCATGGCCACAAGTTCATCGCGATCGGCGCATTGGGCTTGTTGCAGCAGGGAATCGAGATCGGAAGTTGCGCGGCGAACTTCCGCTTGGCTTTGCTCGATCGTGGCCTGCGCCTGGGCCAATTGTTCTTCCAGGGCTTTGCGGCGTTCGGCATCCCGTTGCGCTTGCATCAGGCGGCTTTGGAGTCCTGCCGCGGCCTGATCCGCCGGTACGCCGTGCAGATCGGCGGCAACCGCCGGCACGAGGTCCGTAACGTCTTTTTCGAACCGCACGACCATGGATTCCAGGGCCGCGATCTGGGCCAGGCGCTGTTCAGCATCTTTTGCCTTCTGATGATAAACGTCGATCCGACGCACCATCGCCAGGGCCTGAGCCGCGTCCAGCTTCTCGGCCGGCCCGAGCACGGCAACGGCCGCATTCCATTGCTCCTGCCATCCGGCGATCCGTTCTGCGGTTTGCACTTTCTCACGCTCCGCCTTGTCGAATTCCCGCGTGCGCCGTTGGACCTCCGCCGCCAGCGCCTCACGCCGGGTTCTCGCCTGCTCGAGATGGGAAAGGAGCTCGCGGCCGCAGTCGATCAAGGCCGCCAATCCGGCGCCCGGCGCGGCCGGTGCTCCAAGCGTCGCCAGCGCGTCACGAATTTCGGCGGAATGCCGATCCGCGAGTTCTTCCAGGCGCTGAACCGCGCCGGCTTCGGTGCCGCACACGTCTAGCACCCGGAGCACCTCGGCACAGCGCCCGAGCCAGGCACGCATTTCGCGGGGGGGCGCCGGCTGGATTGCACTCGGGCTCCAGGCCGTTTCCCATTGGCCGGTCAGAACGCCCTTTCGATAGAGCAGCAACTCCACGTCCCGGCTCGCGTCGAGCAACCGTTCCTCAGTTTCCTCACGCAAGGCTAGCAGCTGGGCCAATTGCGCAGCCCGCCCGGCTTCGCGCCGCAAACGATCGGCGGCCGCGTCCGCCTCGGCGACCGCGTGCTCATAGGCTTCAACCAGCGATTTTCCGGGCTGAAACCGGTGTTCCGCAGAGTCGTCCCCGGCGCTTCCGAGCCAGGCACGCCGCACTTGTTGCCAGGTGCGGTCACGACGATCCCGCTTCAGTTCGAGCTCCCGTTCCGTCGGAACCTCACCGCGCAACTGCACGGCTTGAATTCGCGCGTCCGTTTCCCTGACCATTTCCTGCAACTCCTTAAGCTGTTGCTCAGCCGCCTTCAGTGCTTCACCGGCTTCCGCGAATTCCAACTCAAACCGGTCAACGGTTTCGATGGATGGCAAGGGCAACCTGGCCAGGTCCGGTCCCGTTCCGTTCCAACGCCCGAGACGGCTGATTTGCAACTCCGCCTGTTGCTGGAGCGTTTGCAACCTGGTACGCGCCTCCCGGAGTTGAGCTTCCAGATCGCCACCCTTTTGCGCGCGGGTTACGACCTGCCGGAGGTGCGCCGGATCGAGAGCGGCAGGGGTTGCGTTGAGCAGGTCCCGGCTCTGCGCCAGCTCTTCACCTGCCGTGCCTGCCCTTTCGGCGGCATCCTGCATGCGTTGGATGAGGGCCGGATACCGGTTGGCGAGCGACTCGATTCGGTCGCGTTCAATGGCAGACAAATCAAGTTTAGCGATCGCTTCACCGTTCAGCCTGGCTTTCAGGTCCTGGAGAATTGCGCCGGCCTCATCGCGGTCACGGCTTTCTCTGGTTCGAAGCGTGGGCAGGTCAGCAACCGCCTGGCGGAAGGCGCCGAGGCGCTGGTTCAGGGCCGTAATGGCCGCCGCTTGTACAATCAACGCTTCGGGCGCGTGCACCCCGGCGATTTCCGTTTCCAGCCGGCGGGCTTCGCGTCCGGCCTCCGCGACGCGGGCAGACGCATCCCGGAGTGTGCGTTCGGCCTCGGCGCGTTCCCGGGCCGCAGATTCCGGCAACGGCACCACCGTTCCAAGCGCGCTGAGTTCTGACCGCACCTCTCGGAGCCGCGCCGCAGGGGGCCAGGCAAACTGGAGACGCTCCAGGCGTTTTTGCTCGGCCCGCATCCGCCGGAGCTCACCCTGACGCTGCTCCAGTTCCGCCTCCAACTCAGCCCCAGCCTCCTGTTTCTTTGCCCAATCGGATGGTCTTACCGACCATTCACGGCTCTGCTTGCGTGCCTGCTGGTATCTCTCGATCGCGCCGTTGATTAATGGCTGGCGTCCCCGTGGCTTGAAGATCGCCTCAGCCTGTCCTTCGAGTTCTCTCAACACCTTGTGCAAACCGGTGACCCCGGCACCCGCCTGGAAAAGGCTCTCCGCAAGATCGCCGCGGCCCTCCCGCAAATCCTCCCCCCCGCGCACCAGGGCTTCGTGATCCAGACGATGCACGCTGGTAAAGGCTTCCTCCGAAATGCCCCCGAGCATCTCGCCAAGCGTACTGTCCGGCAAAGGCTGGTCATCTCCGTCAAGGAGGGTTTTCTGCTGCCCTTTACGCCGGACGATCGTCAGGCGCGCCCCGCTCGAACTCAGCAGTTCCGCACGGATTCGCAGGTCGCGGCCCTTGTGCCGGAAAACGTCTGCGGTCCGCGCGGGAATCCCGTAAAACAGATTGGTCAGGCCCCGCAATGCGGTGCTTTTGCCGGCCTCATTCTCGCCGTAGATGAGATGGAAGTTTTCCTTTTCTCCATCGCCGAAGCGGAGGCGGACATTGCTCAGGCAGCCGAAGGCGACGAACTCAAGGGCGACAATTCTCATGGCGGCTCGTTCGCGGCGAGCAAATGCAGAACCAGGAGCTGTTCGACATCCCCGAGCATTTCGCCGGTGATGGCAGCTTCATCTGAGAGAATCCGTTCACCCAGTTCAGCCGGCAGCTTGCGTCTGAGGTCTTGAAAATTCGCCGCCAATTCCCTCAGGCGAGCCGGGTCCGTCGTCAGCGCCCGGGTAAACCTGACTAATTGGCCCAGGGGATCAGATTGTTGCGCGATGGCGTCAAGGTTGATGGGTGCGCGGGTGTTGAAGTCGACGCGTTCGATCCAGACCTGACCGAGGTCGTTACCCAGGGCACGCACGTCGGCGATGAATTCGTCCGGTCTGGTGGCCAACGCGCGGTGCGCCTCGCAGGAACCGCGCAGGGTCAACCGGACGGCGAGCAGACGGTCTCCGGAATTCCGAACCGCACGGCCCAGCGCCGCCTGCACCCGGGCCAGCAAATCGTCCGTGGCATTCAGGCCGCTGACGTCGAGATCGCATTCGTACCAGCGCACGACGTCGAGGACCCGATGCTCGATGACGGTTTCATGGTTGTCGTTGACGCTTACCAGCGTGCAGCCCTTTTCACCGGTCTCACGGATGTGGCGACCCTGGAGGTTACCCGGAAACACAATCCAGGGCTCACCGGTGCTGAGCACTTCACGCCGGTGAATGTGACCGAGGGCCCAGTAGCTGTACCCCTTGGCGGCAAGGTCGTTCTGCGAACACGGAGCGTAGTTTTCGTGTCCGGGCCGGCCATCGGCGCTGGTGTGGAGGATACCGATATTGAATAGCCCCTCGAGCGGCGCCGGATAGGAGAGCGAGAGGTTTTCCGTCATGGCCTGGGTGGCAAAACTCCGGCCGTGAAGCGCCACCCCCAGGTGTTCCAACCGCATCGTTTGGGCTTCACGAGCGGCGAAACTGTGCACATTGTCCGGCAGACGAAGCTGGCGCGTGATCTTGCTTTCGGCATCGTGGTTGCCGCGGATCAGGAACACGGCGATTTGCGCCTCCCGCAGCCGCGACATCTGCCGGCTGAAAAACAGGCCGGTGTTGTAATCGTGCCAATCCCCGTCATAGAGGTCACCGGCGATCAAAAGGAAATCGGTCTTTTCCTCCAGGCACAAGTCCACCAGCTTCTCGAACGCTTTGCGGGTCGCGCTGCGCAGGTCATGGACCGGCGCACCTTCGTAGCGCTCAAGTCCACGAAGGGGGCTGTCGAGATGGATGTCGGCCGCGTGGACAAATTTCACACCTCATCTATTTAAACCCTTTTGCCACTGTTGTGCGACACCAGAAGCCGGGGGCAACTCATTTCCTTCACACGGCGGGCACGGCGGAAGAAGTTCGGAGTTCGGGGCTCGGAGTTCGGAGATGTCGTATCACCGGGTCCAATCGTCCGGCGGAACGCGGTGAGGGGACAGAATCAGCCGCAGAACACGCAGAAGAACGCAGAAAAGAGAAAACATCCACAGATTACACAGATTGACACCGATTAAGGTCACACAGTGGGCACGGCGATTTGGCGGGCGCAACGTAAGAGTTCACACGGCGAACACGGCGAGCCACGGCGAACACGGCGGGAAGAGGAGAGAGTTCGGGGTTCGGGGCTCGGAGTTCGGAGGCGCCGTAGAACCAGGTCCGACCTCCCCCGAGGTGCACGCTCACACCGCGAGAAGACGGAATCATCCGCAGAACACGCAGAAGAACGCAGAAAAGAGAAAACATCCACAGATTACACAGATTAAGAGGACTTGGCGGTAAATCTAAGGTTGACACTCGCACCTAACCTCCATGATGCCGCTCCGAACTCCGAACTCCGAACTCCGAACT
>JAFBAP010000091.1 GCA_019247695.1 Verrucomicrobiota bacterium
GGTGGCCCAGAGCGGCTGGTTTGCGGCGCGGCCCTCGGGCACCGAGAACATCTACAAGCTCTACGCCGAGAGCCTGCGGGGGCCGGAGCACCTGGCGGCCATCGTCGAACAGGCGCAGGAAATCGTCAGCCGTTCCCTCGCCGGTAAGTGAGCGGGCTGCCGGGGTCCCGCTCCGGCACAATCTTATCCACCGCCAAGCGCCGGCAGACAATTCAGGGGAGGGTCGCTCAGGCTGCCTTCCCCTGGCCGCAGGAGGAGCGAACCGGGAGGCATTGCGCGTCACCGGCAAACAACCGGATATATCAGCTTTGGGCTGCGCCGGCCTCCTGCGTCACGGTTCCCTGGTATTCCCGTTGACCGTTCGCGGCCGCCCCCCGTTTGATGGACCTGAACCCGGTGTACCGCACGATTCGCGCATCACCAGCCGGCAATCCAGCAGGATGTCGCGCGGAGGCAGGTCGGGCACCGTGATCCGTTCCAGCATCGCCGCCGCCGCAGCGATCCCAAGGTCGCGGCACGGCTGATGAACGGTTGTGAGGGGAACGGGCAACAAGCTCGCGTACTGGACGTCATCGATCCCCACGATGCGTACGTCCCGGGGTATCCGGTAATCCAGCTCCAGGAGGCTGCGCATCACGTGGCCGGCGGTCCGGTCATTCGCGCAGACGAGGGCCTCCGGTTTAAACCGTTGCATCAGTTGGGCAATCTCGCGTACGTCGTTGCTGCGGAG
Source organism: Verrucomicrobiota bacterium (assembly GCA_019247695.1). Classification (NCBI taxonomy): domain Bacteria; kingdom Pseudomonadati; phylum Verrucomicrobiota; species Verrucomicrobiota bacterium. The sequence continues at coordinate 731 of JAFBAP010000091.1, forward strand.
TTGTTGGACCAGATCCGGTTCGAACGCCACGCCGGCGCGGAGCAGCGCTTCCTGGTATCCCGCCACCCGCGCTTCAATGGTCGGTGCAGAGTTCGCATAGGCCAGAAAGACAATGCGGCGACAGCCAAGTTGGACCAGGTGTTCGGTGCCCAGATACCCGGCCCGCCGATGATCGATCGAAACCAGGTCGTGCGGACTGCGTCTGGGGTAAGGCAGCAGACCACGATCCAGCAGAATGATCGGGATACGGGCTGCTTCAAGCACGGCGACGACCGCCTGATTGACCTGGTCGTTCTGCGGCGTCCACTCGAGTGGGGAGAAAAACACACCCGCCACCTTCTGGGCAAGGTATTGGCGGCAAAGGGCCAGGCTTTGCGCCTCTTTCGCTTCTGCCGCCGGGGCCGGCGTCATGTTGCCCCACAATAAGGCATGTTTCTGGCCTTGAAGCACTTCCGCAATGCTCTGGCAGATCGGCCCGAAAATCTCGGTTTCGCCCAGGTTCGGAATCAACAGCCCGAACAGCAGCCCGGTTCGTCCCGGAACGCCCGCCGTAACGTAAGTGCCGGAGCCGGCCCGGCGCTGCACCAACCCCCGCTGCTGCAGTTCGCGCAGCGCACGGACCACAGTGATCCTGGAGGTGCCGAATTCTTCCAGAAGTGCCGCTTCACTCGGGAGCTTTTGACCGGGTGAGTACCGGCCGGAGAGGATGCCCTCTTCAAGCTCAGCAAATACCTGCTGGTATTTCGGTTGACGCTTATGCATGCCGACAAATGATATATCAGGCTGTCGCAGGATTCAATCCGCAAACCGGCGTGCGAACTTTCACCCCATGAACACGCGGACCGGCATAGCCGAATCTCTCTACCCGGAACGCACGCAGGGCCGAAACCTTTAAGATCTTTTTATTTGACATACATCTTAGTATATCTAATTTAGGGAAAGTAAGCATACAGATAGTATGCTATATACTCAAAACCGGATATGATAATGACCGCCGCATTGAACCCGCTGCGCGTGTCGAGCCAGACGGCTGCGCCCGACACCGCTCTCGAATGGCATTCCCATCCGCACGACGAATTTTGGCTGGTTCTGGATGGCACGCCCCTCGTCGGCCATTCGGGCAGCAAAGCTTGTCCGGCGCCCGGTACGCTCTTCCTGTTCACTGAAGGGGAAGCGCACGGCTTCTGGAACCTGGGTAACGTCCCGGTTCGCCTTTGGGCGTTGGAGTTTCGCACCAGTTCCAGCATCAGAAACGAATTTGGTACGCTGTTTGAACGCCCGCCCCACGCCCGGGTTCTCGGCCTTTCCGCCCTCCAGCGCCAGCGGTTCTGTAATACCTGCCAGAAGATCGCGTTTGAGAGAGTCGCGGCCGGTTTCCTCAACGCAACCGCCGCATCGGTGTTGCTGGCCCTTCAGCTGATCGAGGTGTCACGCTGGCTCTGCATGCACCCGCCAACCAATGACGTTAACGGGATGGAAAAACTGGATCCGCAGTGTTTCGAGCTGTGGCAGAAAATTCACCGGCACGCCTTCCAGCCAGCCTCACCGGGACCGATGCTGCTCAGCCTGGATCCCGCCCACGATTCACTCCGGCATCGATTTCGTAGATTGTTCGGCATTTCCCCGCAAGGCATGCTGGTTCGCCTGCGGATGGACCGGGCCAAGGAATTGTTGCTTACCGGGGAGCATTCGATCAAAGAGATCGCCCACGAACTCGGTTACCTGCGCCAGCACGACTTTACCCGGGCGTTTCACAAGTGCACCGGCATGAGCCCCACCCACTGGCGGGCCCGCACCCATGAGCTTGATTTCTGAAATGCCGGGGTCACGGCCCTTTCCGGACGCGCTGGACACCCGCCTTGTCTAAGGCAGGGGGGGCCTCTCATGAGCCGGCGCCTCGAGCGTTGAAGCCGTGCACCGGCTGACGACCGCAAACCACGGGGAGCCGGTGCTTCGTAACCGCCTTGCCTCGCGAACTAAAGGAGACGATAAACGGTCGCGGCAACCCATTGTGCATGGTAACATCTGCGAGAAGCACTTTTTTCGACCGGACCTCAAGGATCGCGGCACGGGCGTGTTAAGGAGGCAGCGGACGTGACGGCAGAAGGCGCAGACATGAAGCCGCAAGCGGCCGACCCGAAATGGGCCATCGCCACCCTATCCGTCCTGTCCAGCGGGGTGCTGGCCTTATTGAAATTCCTGGTCGGACTTTTTACCGGAAGCCTTGGCCTTCTGGCTGAGGCGGCCCACTCGCTTTTGGACGTTGTCTCGAGCCTGATCACTTTGTTGGTTGTGCGGGTTGCCGCGGTGCCGCCCGACCAAAACCACCCTTACGGTCATGAGCGGGCCGAGAACCTGGGGGCGCTGGCGGGCATGATCATGCTGGCGGCGACGGCTTTTCTGATCATTTACCATGCAATCCGAAAAATCGCGGTACATCCCGATCCCCCCAGAATTACCTTTTGGTCCTTTGCAGTTCTGCTGGCGTCGATGGTCGTCGACTTTTTGAGGGCGCGCTCGTTGCGCAAGGCTGCCCGGGAGCATGGCAGCAGCGCCCTGGCCTCCGATGCCGAGCACTTTGCCAATGATATGGCCGGTGCCGCGGCCGTTCTGCTGGGGCTCGCCGTGGTGGCGCTGGCCAGGGCCGTGCCGGTACCAGGTTGGCTGGTGGGCCGGGCCGATGCGATTGCCGGGTTAGTTGTGGCGGCAATCGCGCTGCACTCGGTCTGGCGGCTCGGATCCGAGGCCGTGCGGGCGCTCATGGATGACGTCTCCCCCCGCCTCACGGTACGGTTGAAGGACCGGGTGGAGGGTGTGGAAGGCGTCGTTAAAGGCAGCACACAGGTTCGCGCCCGTTTTGTCGGCAGCCGGCCTTACGTGGAGGTAAGCTTGGGTACCCCGCGCGGCGGATCGCTGGAATCCGCACACGAGATCAGTGAGCAGGTCGAACGGGCAATTTCCGCTGAGTTGGCAGGCGCACACACGACGGTACATGTGGAGCCGGTCGCCGCAGCCGGCGAGGGACCCGCGACCGGCGTGCGAGCCGCTGCCGACCGCCTTGGCCTGCACGTTCATAATATTCACGTGTACGCGCTGGCAGCCGGGGTCAAAGTGGAACTCGACCTTGAAGTGAGCGAAGAACTTTCCGTCGAAGCAGCTCACCAGCATTCGGAGGCCCTCGAGAGTGCCGTCCGGAGCGAGTTGCCCGGTCCATTGCAGCTCAGCATTCACCTGGAGCCCCGGGACGAACGGCCGAAACCTGCCGTGCGCCAAGCCTCCGTCAGGGCGCGGGTGGAAGCCGCCCTTCGGGAGATTCCCGGGACGCAGGACATCGTGGTGGGGGACGTTCTGACCACGGATGACGGTTGCGTCGTAACGCTCAAGCAGAGCTTCCCGCCCTCCACCGAACTAAAAGTGGCCCACGAGGTTATGGCTGGCCTGGAGGGCGCACTGCGCGCAGCCGTTCCCGAAGTGGTCCGGGTTCACGTCGACCCGGAAATCTGCTTGAGCCCGGGTCAATGACCGCGCGACCGCCCCTCGCCGGTTTGGATTGCCGGCCTGGTACGGTCCTCCGGCTGGACAAAACCGCTCATCGGCACGAAAAAAGGGGGGTTGACGCCGGGCCTGACGCGGGCATAGTGACCGCCCGGCCCGGGAACCCGGGCGGGCGAAAGCCCGCCGGGTGGCGAAACTAAAAAAACTTAACAGTTTTTTAGTTGCGAAGACGGGAGAGGGGGTTAAGTTGATTTCCTTTTTGGGCGCTGAAAGGCGACTTAAAGGGCGGCCTTGTAAAAGGCCGGCGGGACTTCAAATTGGCTCAATTTTGTCCCGGCTTCTTCCTGCTTCGGCGGCGCAAGCCGCGGGCCAGGAGCGAGGCCGGCCGATCAAGTTGGGCTTTTTTAGTGGCCCGGGCCCGGCCGCCACCGTACGGCGGGCCAAGTTTTTTGACAGCGTGGTCCTGGGCGTTTGAATGCCCGGGATGGTGGATGTTGCGAAACAGCAAGCAAACAGACGCAAGCATAAGCAACCCGAAAAAGACCCGCGAAAACTGCGCGGCGCGTTGCGCGCGAACGCAGCTTAAGCGGCAGGGTGGCTCAACCCAAGGGCGAATCGTTGATTTCGAGTGCTAAGAGTTTTTTTCTTGTGAGCCGGGCCTGAAAAGGCCTGCAACACAAGGTAGAGCAGATTAAACGGAGAGTTTGATTCTGGCTCAGAACGAACGCTGGCGGCGTGGATAAGACATGCAAGTCGGACGGGGCCGGCCTGGGCGCAAGCCCGGGGCGGCTCGAGTGGCGAACGGGTGCGTAACACGTGACTTTCAACCT
>JAFBAP010000092.1 GCA_019247695.1 Verrucomicrobiota bacterium
CAGAACCCGACGGCAACGCTTTCTACCGCCCCTTCAGGGCTCGATCGGGGGAGGAACCCGTTCCCAGGGTGAAACCCTGGGCTATGTTCCTTTGGCCCTTCAGGCCATCAAACCGTCTCCCCGCCCGTCGTGTCTAGACCCTTTATACGGTACAATAGGTATAAAACCGGCAGGGGCCTGCAAAGGAAGACAAGATTTTAGCTCCGTTGCCGGCGGAATGGTATAGAGAGACGCGCGGATGCGTGGCGCGTGCCGGGTCTTGCTTGACGGTGGCAGAATTGCGGGTCAGGTCGAGGGGTAAACGCTGGGCTATGTTCCTTTGGCCCTTCAGGCCATCAAACCGTCACCCGGTCCGTTGGGCCTAGGCTGCTTATACGGCTTAATAGGTGTAACTCCGGCAGGGCGCCTGGGGAGGAAGACAAGATTTTACCTCCATGGCCGTCGAAATGGTATAGTTCCTTTGGCCCTTCAGGCCATCAAACCGTCTCCCCGCCCGTTGGGCCTAAGGCAAAATTTTACCTCGATGCTCATCGAAATGGTCTTAGGGCCCGATGGCCGGGAGACGCGAGCAAAACCGAAAACGGGCGGTTGCTCCCTTAACCTGGGCGGCGCAGCGACACGTTGGTGGCCTTGATCAAGGCAACGACCGGGTCCCCCGCTCTGAGGCCCATTCGCTCGAGCGAACGCGTGGTGATGACGGCGGCAACCTCCCCGGCAGCCGTCTCGATGACGACCTCGCTCAAGACCTTATCGGAAACAATGTCTTTGACCGTCCCGGGCAGCTCGTTGCGAATGCTTTGTTCCATAACTTTGCTCGGCACCTGAGCCACCGTTCGCCGCTCCCGTGGAGAACGCAATGATAAAGCCTAGGTGCCGCGGATCACCAAATGCACCGGTTTTCAAGCCGGCTGAGTCGGTCTTCGCCCGCAGTGCCAGCCGGACCTCAGCCGGGGACTCCACGGAAAAGGTTCGGTATGTGATCGAGGAGGTCGCACTGCACCCTTGGAAGGGCCTGTCGATTAAGCGTGGGAACAAAACCAGAGTTTGTTTCCCTCTGAGTCCAGGAAGCCGCCTACCCAGAACCTGCCTTCGTACAGCGTCACCGGGTCAGATATGGTAACTGCTCGTTCCACTAATCGTTTCTCGGTCTCTCGAGCATCCGGTACTTGCAAGGTGATGCGCGGATTCGGATCCCCGGTGGGAGGATATTCGCGGATACTCAGTACCGAGCTGCCGATTCGGTAACCCACCTCACCGGTCGTTTCGCGATCTTCCTCCAACTGGAGGATTTGCGAATAGAAACGCCGGGCTCGAACGACATCTGTTGCGCCCAACGCAATTACCTTGACTGATTGGAATCCGAAAGGTGAATCTTTCATTTGAATCTTCCTATCTGTATTGTATCTATCCCCCCTTCGCCGCCAGCGCGCAAGTTAGAAGCGGCCCCAAGCGCCGCCGCCGCTGATCAGCTGCGGTCGCTGCTGCGGCGCTCGGGTTCGACCGGCGCGCCTATTCTGTCGTGGTCGTGTCCGCCTGGATCGCGATGACCTGCAGCCGGTCCACGGTTACATGGGCGTCACGAATCGGAACGGCGGCTGCCGCGGCGGTCGCGCCGGCGCGTGGCACGAGGAGGGGAACGGGCACGATGGTGACCTTCAGAGATTTGCCGTCTGTACTTTGATCTTTGACGATCCCGGTGACGTCAAACGACTGGCTGTGGCCGCCGGAGTGGTGCGCTCCCGCGTGCTTGATTCCGAACAGCGCCAGACTGCCGACGTAGTTTGAGCTATCCGGAGTGGGAGTGGCGCCCTCGGGAAGGTTTACGTAGACCTGGTAGGCAGCCGCAGGAACGGTTTGGTAATCGATGCCGCTTAGCTCGAGCAGAAGGTGACGCTCCTTTCCGGAGGGCACGTCGAGCAATGCCTCCTTGACGGCGCGGGCACCGAACACGTTTCTACCGGTAAGCGGGACCTCTTTGACGGTAGGCAGGCTTGACGAGAGTTCCACCGGCTGATTGATGGCGCCGAGGTCGACCCGCTCAGGGGTGGCAACCGCAGCCGCCGCAACGGCTTCATCGCTCCCTGCAGCCGCCGCGACGCGCCTGACGCGCCCCGGAAGGTTGGCGGATAACGGATGGCAGGTCGACTTGTCCGTATCGAAATGGATGTGGAGGTTCTCTGCCTGCATGTAGAAGCCGCGTTCGAGGTTCTGCGGGGTTGCGTCACGGTCGTAAAACCACCACGGCTTTTCGGTAAACCAAGCTGCCGGCGGCGCACTGCCCCATTGACGATGGGGAAGGCAGTCCCAGACGCTCCAGAGACGATCGATGTTGCAGTGATGAGCCCAGAAAATGGGATCTCCTGCCGCCGTGGTGACCTGCGACATGAGCCCGCCCGTGCCGCTGTTGCCGGCAGGGTCCGTCGCGATAAAGCCGCCGATGGCAAAGTGCACATTATTGTGAGGAGTCGTTTCGATCCGGCCTTGCGCACCCGGTTCAAGGTCGTTGGCGGCACCGGCAAACCCGCCGTCAGCGGTCACGCCGAAAAATTTTTCCGCCTGAAAGGCGAAGTCGGTCGAGACGGCGGCATCACTGAGCTCAAGTAATCCCTGCGTAAACGCATTTTCCCGGCGCGCATCGTAAAGGGGGTTGGTGGGCTGCCCTGTCGCAGGATCGTTCTCCGGGGCCCCATACAACGCCGGAAAGCCCCGCTGCTTCTTGTCGGTATAATCCCAGTAGGGAAGGCTAAGCCCCGGGTCTTGGGCGGCGTCACGCAGAATCCGTTCGAAGTAGTAGACGTACGCACGATGCCAGATCAAGAAATTCGCCGAGGCAAGCTTCAGTTCCGGGAAATGCGGACACTGATTCCAGAAGCGTTTTTGGTCGACCTTGGCAACGTCAGGATCCTGTTTTTGAGCGTCTGCAACCGCATCAGGCTCGACCCCATGCACCGCGGCCTGAAAAAACCAGCTGCGTGGATCGGACGGCTTGCGCGATTTCATCACCTGGACGCCGCGCTGAAGGGATTTAACCCGGTTCTGATCTTTGACAAAATCCTCAAGCTTCATCCGAGGATGGGTCAGCGTGGACGTGGACGCAGCCTCGGCGACGGCGAGCGGGCTCGTTCTACCAAACAAAACCAGCCCCGAGGCGGTGATTTTGATGAAGTTCCTTCTGGTGACTTCCATAGTTGGCGGTTTCCTTCGTGCGTGGTGGATTCATCCATCAAACGCCCGCGGCCGTTCCGGCCGTCGGGTAAGCAGATTCCGCCAAAATTATGGCGTGTGCTAACGGTTAGTCATCGTTAGATACTGACGTTCGGGAAGACCAGGGAAAAACGCGCGCCGTACCCGAAAGTATTACGGGAGAGGGTGGAACAGCCTTGGCCGTTCTTCCACGCCCTGAAGCCGGAGGATTGGCCCCTGAGTCCGTCCCGGCCGGGAAAATGAACATGTTGTTGCACTGGGCGATTTCGAAAGTTCCGCGTCCGCCTTGTCCGTGATCCAAAACCGCGCGCAGGCTTCCCGTTCCGAGAGGCTGTCGGCTACAGCCGTGACCGTCTTACGGCCCGAAGGGCCTGGACCGTTTACACGGTTTAATAGGTGTAACGCCGGCAGGTTTCGCGGCGCCGGCCCGACGAGCGTCAATCACATTCCTGTTAGGAACGCCGGGGTGCGACCGCCGGCCTACCACGGGTTGTAGTCGGGCTGCGTGAAAGTAAACCGGTTTTACCCGGCGTTTCGACGTAACCCGTTCCAGTCCAACGCGTCTGCAACGATAATGTAACCCTGCGGGTCCACCGGACGGCAGGTTCAACCTTCAGGACGCGAAAACTATACTGGACATCTTCCGATCATCACAAAAATAACGATATGAAGAAAATCGCTGTAATGGTTTTGGTAATGGCGTGCGCCGCGCGTTTGGTTGCCCAGGCCGATGATCCAGGGCCTCCCGATCAAGATAAATCTGAAACTCCGCCGCCTGAGAGGCCCATGGAACATCGCTTCTGGGACAGGCTCCACTTGACGGATGATCAAAGGGCGAAGTTGCACCAGATTCACGAAGCTGATGAGGAGGGCATTCGCTCTGCATGGGCGCAAGTGGCCATCGCTCGAGAGGTGTTGAAAGCCGCCCTGTTGGCCAACCCGGAAAACACCGCGGACGTCCAGACGAAAGCGACCAACCTGGCGAATGCGCTCAGCGCGACGGCGATTCGAATGGCGACCCACCGGGCGAAGGTCAACCAGGTGCTCACGCCCGTGCAACGGGTTGCCCTGCTTGAAGAAGGCCGGGAACATCGGATGCCTCATCGCTGCGAGCGCCCCGGCAGGGGCCGGGAGGAACGAGGCGAATGGCACGCCAGGGAGGAGGAGCGATGGCACGGCCGGGGCGAGGAGCGCGGCGAAGCACCCAGGCCGGAAAGGCGACACGGGCGGGTGCAAGATCAGTCGTCCGAGCAAACCCCGGCGCCTCCCCAGGAGACCCCGTCGCCTGCAACTCCCGAGGCGAGCCAAACCCCGGGAACACCTAACGGCTGAGCTCAGGCAGGGGCTTCAGCCGCTGTGCGGGCGTTCCCCAGGGGTTGAGGTTCCCTTCCAGCTTTACACCTGCAAGACCGTATAAATGGTCTAGGCCCAGCGGGCCGGCAGACGGTTTGACGGCCTGAAAGGCCAAAGGAACTTAGCCCAGGGTTTTACCCCACGGCCATTTAGTTAAGGACGGCAGACCGGGCGTGGCCTTCGTCCCGCAGGGACAACTGAGGTTAGCCAGGGACTTCAGTCCCTGGAAGGGGCATTTAAGAGCGATCGCGTCCTGTAGGGACGCCTGAAACGCTGGCCCCGCCGGGTTGGATTTGCTGAAGGGGCGGCAGAAGCCGGGAGCAACGCCCTCTGCCGCCCCTTCA
>JAFBAP010000093.1 GCA_019247695.1 Verrucomicrobiota bacterium
TCGATTACAAAGTGCGGCTGGGCTTCAGTGATGGGCAATGGGCCTATGACGATCGCATCCAAAAGGTGTTTCTGGACCGGGAACACCCGGTCGAGACGGATCGGCTCGGTGCCGGGCTGCAGGCCTCCCGCGGCGGGACGCGTTAACGATCAAGAAAATCAACGAAGTCGGTACCGGACCGCCGGAGGGAACCCTCGGCGGCTTGACTGCGTGTAATTACACGTTAATAGTCCCGTTAATCCGTCCAGAAACGCTAACCGATGCCACTCGTTCCCAGTCACCTGCCCAAAGGTCGTCTTCCGAAAAGGGTTCAATTCGCCGGCGCGAATGCGTCCCAGCTGCGCGAGCCGGTCTTCAAACGTCTTCCATACCCGTTTCTCGTGGCGGCCGTCACGTTTGTGACGCTTGTTGCCGCCGCGGGCGTGCTCTCGGTTCCGACGATGTACGTGCGCCCTTTTGAAAGCGAGTTCGGGTGGTCGGCCGGTCAGGTTTCCATGGCGCAGGCACTCCAGATCGCTCTCTTCGGGCTTACCGGGCCGTTCGCGGCCGCCGCGATGGAGCGTTACGGCGTCCGGAAAACCATCGCGTGCGCGCTCGGGGTCCTGGCGATCGCCTCACTGAGCGTCACGCGGGTGACGGCCCTCTGGCAGCTGCTTCCCTGGGCAGCGGTCGTGGGCGTTGGTGCGGGCACCATCGCGCTGACGCTTGGCGCGACGATCGCCAATCGCTGGTTTCTCGCGCAGCGCGGGACGGTCCTGGGGCTCTTTACCGCCGGTAACGCCACCGGCCAGTTGGTGTTTCTCCCGATGTTCGGCGCCTTAATTGAGCATCAGGGCTGGCGACCTTGCGCCTACATCCTTGCGGCGCTCACGTTCTCGTTCATCCCGTTTTTCTGGCTTGCGATGCGGGAGCGTCCCGTTGACGCCGGCATTCCCCCCTGGGGCGGCACTGCGATTGAGCCGGCGCCTACCCACACCCGAAACCCGTTGGCCGAAGCGTTTCGAACTCTCCGGCAAGCGTCGCGCTCGCGCACGTTCTGGTTGCTCGCCGGTTCCTTCTTCATCTGCGGCGCAAGCACCAACGGGCTCATCGGTGCCCACCTGGTTCCCGCTTGCGGCGACCGCGGCATCCCGGAAACGCGTGCCGCCGGCTTACTTGCGCTCATGGGACTATTCGACCTGATTGGCACGACGATGTCAGGCTGGCTCTCCGACCGCTGCGATTCCCGCTGGCTGCTCTTCTGGTACTACGGGCTGCGCGGTTTGTCGTTGCTGTTTCTACCGTTCGCTTTCGGATCCGGAATGCTGGGCCTTCCGGTATTCGCGGTGTTTTACGGTCTTGATTGGATCGCGACGGTGCCTCCAACGGTTCGCCTTGCCACCCTGGCGTTCGGCCGGGAGCGCGCACCGGTTGTCTTCGGCTGGATCGCTACTGCCCATCAGCTCGGGGCGGCCTGCACGGCTCTGGCTGCCGGTTGGTCCCGGACCGCGCTCGGCACCTATGACGATGCGTTCCTGACCAGCGGCCTGCTTTGCCTGGTGGGAAGCACCTTGGTTCTCTCGATTGCGCGCCGGCCGCCCCTTGAGCCGGCATTTGCCACCGCGTTGGCGACCTGACCTCAAAGCTCATCCGGAGCTCCGGCGAACACGGCAGGTAACTACCTTTTTTGCAGGTTCGTCGAGCCTTCTGCTTGCATGCAGGTGTTGGAGGGTAGGTGAGAGCCGGGGACGGCGAGCGCAAGCAGCCTGAGCTCTCACGCACCCTGTCATACCGGTTCAATGACCATCGAGGTAAGATTTTGTCTTCCTTCCCGGGTGCTCCGCGAGCTTTATACCACGGGCGGCATCTTTTCCGGGACGTGAGCGCACAGGTCTGGTGTTTGGTTGGCCGGCGGTAGAAATGTTTGTGATCGCCGTTTCCGCCGAGGCCAGAACGGCCCGGAGCTGCTGAAGCGATTCGGAACCGATCTGATCGAGAAATCGGCGTTGTGCCTCTTCCCAGAAAGGCATGCTGCCTATCAACTTGCGCTCTCCGGCGGTGGTTAGCTGCAGTAAATGTGTCCGGCGATCTTCACCGGTGGCGGCGGCCACCCATCGAGCCCTGGTCAGGGGACGCAGGTTGCGCGTCAAGGTAGTACGATCCATTCCGACCTTCTCCGCCAAGGCCGTGTGACTTAGCCGGCCGGCACGGGCGATGTTTGCGAGCAACGAGTACTGCGTGATGGTGAGGCCCTCGGGCGACAAAACGTTGTCATAGAACGAGGAAAGCTTTCTGGAGATTCTGCGGACCTGGGCACAGACGCAGGCTCCGGCCTCCGTGACACTCAATTCCGGGTGAACGGCCTCTTGCATAGGTGTACCTGCACCTGTATTCGTTTAACATACATTGGTTTGGGGGCAAACAAAATGAGGACTGCCCTGCACGGAAGAAAATATACCGGGCGTCACCTGCCATTGCACCCGGCCCGATGATCATCAATCATGACTTATGGCACGCATCGTTCGTTTTCATGAACCCGGAGGGCCCGAAGTCTTGCGGCTCGAGGATGTCGACGTCCCATCACCGAAGCCCGGCGAAGTGCGTATCGCGGTGAAAGCCCTTGGTCTGAACCGCGCGGAAGCGATGTTCCGCGCCGGCCGCTACTGGGAAGAGCCTCAACTGCCGGCCCGGCTGGGTTACGAAGCTGCAGGCACCGTGGAAGCCGTGGGCGAGGGGGTGCAGGGCTTGGCGCCGGGGGATGCCGTCAGCACGATTCCGGCCTTTTCGCAGAACCAATACGGGGTATATGGTGAGGTGGCCCTCGCGCCCGCCTCGGCGGTTACGAAGCATCCGTCCTCGTTACCCTGGCAGGAAGCTGCGGCGGTCTGGATGCAATATGCGACGGCTTACGGGGCACTGATCCACGCGGCCCGGCTTCAGGCCGGCGATGCCGTTCTGATCCCGGCGGCCTCGAGCAGCGTTGGCTTGGCTGCCATCCAGATCGCCAATCTTCTCGGGGCCACGCCCATAGCGTTAACCCGCCGGAGCAACAAGCGACAACTGTTGTTGGATGCCGGTGCGGCCCACGTCGTGGCCACTGAGGAAGAGGACCTCGTCGGGCGGGTAAACGAGCTCACAGGCGGCAAAGGCGCCCGCGTCACCTTCGATCCCGTAGCCGGCCCTACGCTGGCCAAACTTGCCGCGACTGCCGCGCCGGGCGGCATCATCATCGAATACGGCGCACTCAGCTCGGAACCGGCGCCTTTCCCGCTCCTGGAAGTTCTTGGCAAGTCCCTGACCTTGCGCGGCTATGTCCTGTTCGAGATCACGGGCGATCCCGCGAAACTCGAGGTCGCCAAAAAGTTTATCATCGATGGATTGGCTTCAGGCGGGCTCAAACCGGTCATTGCCAAGGTGTTCCCGCTCGACGAGATCGTCGAGGCCCACCGATTTCTTGAGAGTAATCAGCAATTCGGCAAGATCGTGGTGCAAGTGTGACGTGCCTCGCGCAACCGGGCGGATGCCGATCGCTTACGCTTGGTACCGTAGAGGCCCGCGGCGAAGCAAACGAATGGTAACACTACCTGCTGATAGCGTATGACGACGTTGCAGGTGTCCACGGACCTGCTGGACATCAGCTACGATGTCGCCGGACCTGAGGACGGCAGGCCCGCGCTGCTTTTGCATGGCTGGCCGGATTCGCCACGCACCTGGCGCGGCGTTGCGTCCAGGCTGAATGCGCAGGGCTGGCGGACGGTCGCGCCCTACCTGCGCGGCTTTGCCCCGACGCGGTTTCTGTCCTCGGACACGCTGCGTGTCGCCCAGGCGGTCGTCCTTGCCCAGGACGCCATCGACCTTGTCGACCGGCTCGGCTGGAGTCGCTTTGCGGTGGTTGGGCACGACTGGGGCGCACGGATCGCCTATACCTTGGCAGCCCTGTTCCCTGAACGCCTGACCCGCATCGTTGCCCTGGCGTTGGCCTACCAGCCGTATGGCGCATTCAAGGTCCCGTCGTTTTCTCAGGCCCGGCGTTTCTGGTACCAGTGGTTTATGACGCTCGACCAGGGGGCAGCCGCGATGCGCCGGGATCCGGTCGGCTTTGCCCGCATCCAGTGGGAGAGCTGGAGCCCTCCGGGCTGGTTTGATGAGGCGGAGTTTGCCGCCACGGCGGAGAGTTTCACCGGCCCGGACTGGGTGGCGGTGACGTTGAGTTCCTACCGGTCGCGATGGCGCGATGAACCCTTTGATTCGCGCTATGCGGTATTGCAGCAACGATTGGGCACGGTCGAGACGCTCGCCACGCCCACGCTGATGGTTCAGGGAGACGCAGATTTCTGCACTGAGCCCGCCTCGTCGGAGGGCCGGGAGCGGTTCTTCACGGGAGGCTACGATCGCTTGGTGCTGGAGGGCGTCGGCCATTTTCCCTCCCGTGAGGCGCCGGAGGCAGTGGCGGAAGCCGTGCTCCGGCACCTGATGTGACCTCATCCGGCGCCTACCTGACCCTCGGCGACAGGTAGGCAAAAGCGCCCTCGGAACAGCCTCGCCTGCCCTGGAGAGTCAAACCCGCCAGGCGATCACCAGCAGGTAGTAAACCGCGTTAGGTTAGGCGAACCACACGGATACGCGATCCGCGCCATCGCTCTGAAGGTGACGAATGGAGTGTCGTGCCAGGATGGTTGGAAGCTGACGGTTGACCATGGGCCGGAAATAGCCCATTCCGGCACGCGCGCGGTACTCCCGAAGGTCAGGGCTTGATCGTGTTTGGACGGTTTCCCAGGGGGTAAAGCCCTGAGCTTTACCCACATTGTTTGAGGGTAGCGCGGGGACAGCCGTGACCGTCTTACGGCCCGAAGGGCCAAGGGAACTTAGCCCGGGGCTTTACCCCCTGGGTAACCGTCAAATCACGATCCAGCCCTCCTAAGGCGTCACGCCTGTACGCCCTCCTTAACAAACGCCCGCCCGCCGGGTTGGATTTGCTGAAGGGGCGGCAGAAACGTGCACCCGTGGCGCCGATGACACAAACGCAGATAAACCATGTCGTATCCTGCTGCCCCAATCCCTTGCCCGGTTGCTGGTTTACCTGATCTTTTCAACCAAAGCTCGTGCCCCCGCCCTGGCCGATGAGGCTCTGCGCTAAAGTCCCCCGGTCCGTTGGGCCTAAGATCGATTCAACCAGCTACGGAGCATCCGCCGGCGCCGACACCCTCCTGTGAGCCGGCATTCTATCGGGATAACTGTCTGAATGGTATTAAAGGATACAAGGCCGGGTATGGCTTTCGTCCCGGTATCAGGGACGCTTGATCTTAGCCAGGGATTTCAGTCCCTGAGAAGGGCATTTAAGAGGGATCGCGTTCCGTCGGTACGCCTGAAACGCTGCCCCGGCGGGCGCCGACTCCCAAGAGGCGGCCGGTTGGCCAAACCCGGCGCGACCCTCGACGCCAACCCCGACCACCCCAACCTTTGACGGCCGCCTGGGTTGGACGCGTGCGAACGCGAGCAG
>JAFBAP010000094.1 GCA_019247695.1 Verrucomicrobiota bacterium
GGGGGTCGGCGCCGCCGGGCTTAGGCCGGCGCTGGGAGCCGGGGTAGGCGCAGCGCTTTCGGCTGCGGCAGGGGAGGGTGAAACGGCAGGCGATGCCGGAACTTCAGGACTACTGGTGCCGGCCGCAGAGGCAGAGGCAGAAGCGGCCGTAGCAGGGGAAGGAACCGCCTCCGGTGAGGCGGCCACGGTAGCGGCCGGGGCAGGTGACGCCGCGACAGCTGAGGCCGCGGCGGCGGGAGGCGCCGCTTCCGCCGGCGAGGCGGAAGCATTGGCGACCGGAGCCGCCCCGGCCGGGGCCTTCACAGCGGAAGCCGCCGGCGAGGCGGTCACGGCCGCGCCGGCTCCCGCCGGTGCGCTCGCGCTCGGAACCGGCTTGGCCGTACGCGCTTCGCTCTCGAGCAGTCCTTCACGCCGGGCGGTACCCTGGCGGGCGGTCAGGATCGTCAGCAAAAGGGTGATGGCAAAAAGGGTTCCCCCCAGGTACGACGTCGCCTTGGTCAGCACCGAGGTGGTTTGCGCGCCGAAGATGTTTTCGGTCATGCCGGATCCGAACGCCGCTCCCAGGCCTTCGCTCTTCGGCCGCTGCATCAGGACGACCAGCATCAGGAGCAGACAGACAATCACGAGAATCGTCAGGAGAATCGGGATCAGGATCGACAGCCACATAGCAAGGGGCGGAATATGTGCCGCCGGTCGGGAGTTGTAAAGCGCGGGCGTGATTTGGGGTTTGCCACACCCCGGGTGTACTGAGCATAAGCGAGGCAGCTATGTTTTGGCGTCTCTTGCTGGCTTGTGCGGTCGGGTCAACCTTTGCCGCCGAACCGTTGCGCTACCCGGTAACCCGCAAGGATGATGTCATCGATGATTATCACGGGACGAAAGTGCCTGATCCTTACCGGTGGCTCGAGGACGCCGATTGCAGCGAGGTTAAAACCTGGATTGAAGACCAGAATGAACTGACGTTTGCTTACCTGGGCCGGTTGCCCGCGCGAGACCGGTTCAACGCACGCCTGACCCGGCTGCTGGACTTTGAACGGTTCTCGGCGCCGGTGCATGAAGGGGACCGCTATTTCTTCCTGCGCAACACCGGGCTGCAAAACCAAAGCGTCCTGCTTACGACCACGAGCCTGCAGGAAGAACCCCGGCCGCTGCTCGATCCGAACACGCTGTCGGCCGACGGCACGGTGGCGTTGACGGAAATCGCCCCCAGCCGTGACGGCCGCCTGCTGGCGTACATGCTCTCGACCAGCGGCTCCGACTGGGCCGAGATGCGCGTGCGCGAGGTGGAAACCGGGCGGGACCGGCCCGATGCGCTGCACGGGCTCAAGTTTACCGAAGCCAGCTGGACCAACGATCACCGGGGCTTTTTCTATGCGCGGTTTCCGGCGCCGGAGCCGGGTAAAGGAGAAATGCCGGTACGAAACCAGAAGTTTTATTACCATCGCCTGGGAGATCCGCAGGAGAAAGACCGGTTGATCCTGGATGCGCCGGAACATCCCGACTGGCTGTTCGAGGCGAGCACGACTGAAGACGGCCGTTACCTTATCGTTCAGATCCAGCACGGGGCCGACAACTATAATCTGTTGTACGTCAAAGACCTGGGAGATCCGCTGAACCCTGACCTTGACCGGCCGTTCCAACCCGTGATTGACCAATTTACGGCCGAATACCGTCCGCTCGGGGTAGTTGATCAACGGCTCCTGCTCCTCACCAATCAGGATGCGCCCAGGTCCAAAATCGTCTCCGTCGCGCTGGGGACGCCAACGCCGAGCCCGGCGGACGCGACCGGCACGACGGGCGTGACCGGCGTCATGACGGACCTGGTGCCGGAAATGGGCGACAGACTGGAGCGAGCGCTGCTGGCCGGCGGCAAGCTGGTTTTGGTTTACCTGGTGGATGCCAAACACCAGCTCCGGATCGCGGGCCTCGATGGTAAACCGGAAGGCGACATTCCGCTGCCATCGCTCGGCACGATAAGGGAATTGGCCGGCAAACCGGGCCGGACGGAACTCTTTTATTCGTTTACCTCTTTCCTTTACCCGACCACCGTCTATCGATACGACCTCGCCACGGGCAAAAACGAAGTCTTTCACCGGCCCGGCATCGATTTTGATCCGGGCAGGTTCGAGACCAGGCAGATTTTTTACCATTCGAAAGACGGGACCCGGGTGCCGATGTTCATCGTCCACTCCAAGGGTATAAAACTCGACGGCAGTAATCCCGTTTACCTCACGGGCTACGGCGGGTTTAACATTTCGCGAACGCCCGAGTTTTCGACCGTCTTGCTCGCGTGGGTGGAGAAGGGAGGCATTTTCGCCCAGCCTAACCTGAGGGGTGGGGGCGAATACGGCCAGGCATGGCACCTGGCCGGGACCCGCGACCGCAAGCAAAATGTCTTTGATGACTTTTATGCCGCTGCGGAAACGCTGATCGCCGAGGGCTACACAAACCCGGCGAAGCTGGCCATTATAGGGGGATCAAATGGGGGCTTGCTGGTCGGCGCCGCGGTGGTCCAACGCCCCGAATTGTTCGGTGCCGCCGTGGCGCAAGTGGGGGTGATGGACATGTTGCGCTACCAGAAATTCACGATCGGCTGGGCCTGGGAACCGGATTACGGCGTCTCGGACGATCCGGGCGGGTTCACCTACCTGTTCAGGTATTCCCCGTTGCACAATATCAAACCGGGCGCCTGCTACCCGTCGACCTTGATCACAACGGCTGATCATGATGACCGGGTCGTGCCGGCGCATTCGTTTAAGTTTGCGGCGGCGCTGCAGGCCGCCCAGGGATGCGCAAACCCGGTGTTGATCCGGGTCGAAACCAGGGCGGGGCACGGCGGCGGTCGACCCCTCACAAAGTTTATCGACGAACAGAGCGATGTCCTGGCGTTTATGTGGGAACGGGTAACGGGGAGCGAGTGACGGGTAACGGGTGGCGGGGGTCGGTCACACGGCGGGCACAGCGGGTTTGGCGGGCACAACGTAAGAGTTCACACGGCGAACACGGCGGGCCACGGCGACCACGGCGGGAAGAGGAGAGAGTTCGGGGTAACCTTAAGCGCGGAGGGGCGTCACATAATATCCATAATCACACACTTGATTATAATCATGCGACGGCTCTGTGCTTTTCCAGACAGTTGCGCCGGGTTACAACAATCATCGAAGACGTACACCGTCGTGCATTATGAATTCGCCGCTTATCGACAACGCTTTCGACCCCAACGGTCAACTCTCGCCTGAGGAGGATCTTCGGACCAGTGACGCGCCCGTCATGGCGCAGACCGCATTCGAGCGCTGGGTTCTGG
Source organism: Verrucomicrobiota bacterium (assembly GCA_019247695.1). Lineage (NCBI taxonomy): Bacteria > Pseudomonadati > Verrucomicrobiota > Verrucomicrobiota bacterium. Next base: position 3,305 of record JAFBAP010000094.1, read on the forward strand.
TGGACGGAAAACGAGCCAGCGTGATCGCGGGTTCCAGGGTGGTAAGCTATCACGAACTTAACCGCCAGGCTGAGGGCATCGCCCACGCCCTGGTCGAGGCCGGGGTTTGTCCCGGACACTTCGTGGGGATTTGCCTGCCGCGTTCGGTCGCACAGATTGCAGCGGTGCTGGGCGTATTGAAAGCCGGGGCCGCCTGTCTGCCCATTGATGCCACCGATACGGCCAAACACATTCAGCTCGTTTGCCGGGATGCGCTGACCTCGTTCATCCTGACTTCCGCGACGGCCAGCCACATGTTGGCCGCCGTATCCGGCCGGAAAATGCTGGCGGACGTGCTCGTGCATGGCCCCACGGGAGGAGGTACGTCGTCCTGTCCGGCCCAAGAGGATGCGCCTGCTTACCTGATGTATACCCCCAGTCCGAACGGACTCCCGAAAGGGGTGGTCATGCCGCATCGCGCTCTGGTCAATCTGCTGCGTTGGCATGAACGCGCCTTGCCGAGGCCGGCGCGTACCCTGCAGCTCGCCCCGCTCAGCTCGGATCTCGCGTTCCAGGAAATCTTCAGCACCTTAAGCGCGGGCGGCACGCTCGTGCTGATGGACGAGGCGCAGCGCCGTGATCCTAAAGGGGTGTGGAATCTGATCAAGGCAAAGCAGGTCGAGCGCCTGTTCGTTCCCGCTGCGGGTCTGCTGCAATTAGCCGCGGTGGTGGATGGACCGTGCCGCTTGCGCGAGGTGATAACCTTCGGTGAGCAACTGCGCATCACCCCCCAGATCCGGCGGATGTTTGTCCTGCTGGCGCCCTGCACGCTGCGTAATCAGTACGGCCCGAGCGAGACGAACGCGGTAACCGATTACGAGATGGGCGGTTCGCCGGTGGACTGGCCGGCCCTGCCGCCGGCCGGCAAGCCGATTGATCGCACCTACGTCACGCTCGAGCCCATTCCCGGCGGCCGGCCTGATCAGGGTCAGATTCTCATCGCCGGTCGATCCCTGTGCGACGGTTACCTGTACCGGCCCGATCTCAACGCGGAAAAATTCGTGGTGCTGGAGGATGGACGCCGCTATTTCCGGACCGGAGACCTGGGGGGCTTCGTTGAGGACGGCAACCTGCAGGTTCTCGGGCGCATGGCGGCGAAGTGAAGGCACCACCACCCGCCACCCGCTACGCGTTACCCGTTACTAATAAAACCTCCTGATTTCCGAGAGCATGCGCCGGACGTGGGCGTGGCGCTCACGGGGTTTGAGAATGTGGTAGCAACGCCAGGGATCACCCCAGCGCAGGATCTCGATGGTGACGTGCCGGACGCCCCAACTGTTCATTTCGCCGCGTGACGGGCAGTAGAGGTCGATGGTGTTGCGTCCCGACAACGCCCATCCGTAATCGTCGATTTCGTAGACCTGGCCGGTTGCAAGGAGCAGGAACCGGGTACCGGCCGGCCAGCGCGCCCAATCGGCGGCGGCACTGCGGACCGGGCCGCGGGTCAGGATATTGCCGACCGCGCTGTGGTTTGTGTAGCGCAGGTGATCGCTTTCGGTATGCGTGTAGGCCGTGGTCCGGACCTTCATGAACTGGCTCCGTTTCAGGGGCGGCTCGTAGGCGGGCAGCCGGCGCGTCGTGGTGCAGCCGGCCAGGATGAGGAGCAGCAGCGCCAAAGGTAAGCCGAGCCGGACCAGACGGGGCGTCATGGCCCGCATGATAGTGATCCGGCCTTGATTTGGGTAGATTTTAGCGTTTGGCCGGGAGGATTTGCGTAGCGCGGATTTGTAGTCTAAAACTTGGCCGTGCAGTGCAACCAGCGCTTACGTCTCGTTCTGTTTGCCGGGAACTTTTTCTTGCTTTTGCTGGCCGGACCGAGCGGCCTGCCGGCGCAGTCGGTTGACCGGCCGGCGCCGCGCGCAGAGTTGGTGGTGTCGCCGCCGGCCGCGGTCGCCTCCCAGGTTCAGGAACCCGGGTTGGCGGCCGCGCCACCCATCCGGTTGCTGCCGTTCAATACGGTCGCGGTCGATCCGCCGGGTATCGAGGGATTGAGGCATTACCCGGTGGAGGCCCCGGATACCGTGGCTGCTTCAGCGATGATGATCGATGCGCACACGGGCCAGGTGCTTTATTCTAAAGATCCCGATGTGCGGCGGCCGGTGGCCAGCACCCAGAAGCTGCTTACGGCGTTGCTGGTGGCGGAGCACGGGAGTCTGGACCGCTACGTGCGGGTGGCGCCGGAAGATTGCCGGGTGGAACCGACCAAACTGGGCTTTGCGCCGGGAGAAGCTTATACGCGCCGCCAGTTGCTTGCTGCGATGCTGGTCCACAGCTGCAACGATGCCGCCGTTTGCCTGGCCCGAAACGACGCGGGCAGCATCGCCCAGTTCGCCGAACGGATGAACGCCAAAGCCAATGCGCTGGGTGCGACCGAGAGCCGTTTTGTTAATCCAAACGGGTTGCCGGTCCCGGGCCAGTTCTCGACCGCCCGCAACATGGCGCGGATCGCTTACTCGGCTTATCGCAATTCGACCCTGCGCCAGTTTATGCGCATGCCCGGCTTAAGATTCACCTACCCCTCGGGCCGCCAACGTTATTTTGACGCCACGAATAAGCTCTTGCTGCGTTCAACCATGTTTACCGGGATGAAAACCGGTTACACGGGCGTGAGCGGCCGCTGCCTGATCTCAAGCGCTTCCGATGGGAACAAAGACGTTATCCTGGTGCAGTTGGGCGGAACGCACCGCATGTTGTTCGATGATGCCGAACGCTTGTTGATGTGGGGGCTCGGGCAGCGTTCCGGCTTCTTTAACGTCGGTCCCTGAGGCGCTTAAACATCAACATCAATATCAACCGGAACCGGCCGGTCTTTAAGCTCGGCTTCGATCGCCATAAAGCCGCGCGGGGCGCCGTCCGGTCCCAGAAGCGGACTGATCGCGATTGCCGCCCAATACGGGTGACCGTCCTTGTGGTAGTTAATCAGTTCCTCGCGGCACGGCGTTCCGGCCAGGATGGCTTGCCGGAGCCGGGAAACGCCGCCCGGATCAGTTAATTTACCTTGCAGCATGGAGCCGGGTTTACGGCCGCGCAATTCGTCCAGGGTAAAGCCGCACATGCAGGTAAAGGCAGGATTAACCCACCGCACGAACCCGGCGGCATCGGTGAGGACGGCGGCTTCCGACGGGTCCTGCAAATAGGCGCTTACAAATCGTTCGATCTCAAGTTTCGCCTCAATCGACTGCAAGATCCGCCCTTTCAGCTCCGGGGGCGGGCTTTGCACGGGAGGAAGTGACGCCAACTGGACGGCGGCAGCTACTTCCTGCAGTTCAGTGGTATAGGCTAACAAGGCCGGCTGCCGCTCGAGCAAAGCTTCGTACTCAGCCCGTTCCTCTGCCGTCATCGCACCTGCAACGTATAGGCAGGCCTGGGTTTGCAGCTCCTCTGAAATCCCTTCAGCCTCAGTCTGAGACAACTTCTCTCCATCCATCGTATTCGGAAATTGCGGCATGCGGCACACCGGCTATCGAGGTACCGGTTTCGAAACCAACTCCTTTTCGATCGAAATGAAGCCGCGCGCCTTACCTTCGGTATCCACGATCGGGCAAATGGTCAAGCGCACCCAGTAAGGATGCCCGTCTTTATGATAATTTATCACTTCTTCGGTTCGGATTTTTCGCGACCGGATGGCTTTCCGCAAACGGCGCAGCACACGGGCGCCGGTCCGCGAACCGTGAAGGAGCTGGCCGGGCCTTTTGCCCTGGAGTTCGCCCAGGGTATAACCGCACATCCTTGAAAACGCGGCATTCGCCCAGGTGATATGGCTATCCGTGTCGGTGATGACAATGCAATCATCCGAGGCCGCCGCAAACCGGGCCATAAAGGTCTCCAAGCCGCTGAGTGCATCAATCGACCTGAACAATCGTGCTTTAACGCCGGGGCTCGGGGCCGGCGCGTCCTCGTCCGGTTCGAAAAGGAAACTGTCTGCGGCCGTTTCCAGGCGACGGACAGTTTCCCGTTGCAAGCGAACGTCACGTTCCATCTCCACTTCAACCTTCAAACGTTCGGATTCCGAGAAGCCACCCAAGGCGTAACAGATGGCCTTGGCCAGAGTCAGCTCCGATTCCTGCGGGCTAACTGGGACAGAAGCAGCAGTCTGGTGATGTTTCACGTTTGGAACGATTCCGGCTCAGCGCCGCGTTGCCGGAGCAACACCACACCTGGCCTATGCCGGGGATACGAAGCGTCTGCCCGGTGCAGACGCAAAAAATGTTACGCCGAAGGTTCGATCAGGGGCGGCCCACGAGAACGTGGTCCATTCCGGCGGCTTCGGCGGCTTTGATTCCCGCCGTACTATCTTCTATTACCAGGCAAGTCTTCGGCTCTACCTGCATGCGCCGGGCCGCCTCCAGAAACATGTCCGGGAACGGTTTTCCGCGCTCGACCTGTTCGCTGGTGAGGATCACAGGGAAAAAGTCCTTGAAGCCGATTGCCGCCAGGGTGCGCTCGACGACCGGCAGGGTGCCGCCCGAGGCAATCGCCACTTTTGCGCGCGCCACCACCCGGCGGGCAAACTCGGCGACCTCTTCGATGGCCTGCATCGTCGTGATGGCCTCCACGTAAAACGCCTCTTTCTGGTCGGCCACCAGGTCCGGGTCCATGCTGGTGCCGCAACGTTCATTCAGGATTTCGATGATCCGCCGGGTGGGATAACCGCCCAGGCTGTAGAAAAGATCCTCCGACATCGTGGCACCGAAAGGTGTGATCGCCTGCAGCCAGGCCCGGTAATGCACGGGCATGGAGTGGGCCAGGGTTCCATCCAGGTCAAAAATGTAACCGGCGTATTCCTTGATTGGAGCATTGAAGATCGCCATGGAGAGGAGTGTCGAGCGTCGGGTGGCGAGTGTCGAGTCACGCGGCGGGCACAGCGGGAAGAAGTTCGGGGCTCGGCGTTCGGCGTTCGGCGTTCGGAGCGGCAGAGAATGCCACAAATGAAGAGGCGCCGGGTCTGGTAATCTTTTTCTGCGTGTTCTGCGTGTTCTGCGGATGATTCCTGTCTTTCCGCCGTGTTCGCCGTGGCCCGCCGTGTGAACTCTGTCGCCGTGCCCGCCAAATCGCCGTGCCCGCCGTGTGACCTTAATCTGTGTCAATCTGTGTAATCTGTGGATGTTTTTTCTTTTCTGCGTTCTTCTGCGTGTTCTGCGGATGATTGCTGCCTCCGAACGCCGAACCCCGAACGCCGAACCCCGAACTTCTTTTTTATTGATTTTGCGCTTGATCGCCGGATGGTTGCAGCCCTGCTTATGCGCCATACCATATCCGTCCTGGTCGAAAACCGCTTTGGGGTCTTAGCCCGAGTCGCGGGAATGTTCAGCGGACGCGGATTTAACATCGATAGTTTAAATGTCGCGCCGACCACTGATGCTTCTACCTCGCGTATGACGATCGTGGTACGGGGAGACGATACGGTGCTTGAGCAGGTGACCAAGCAGCTCAACAAGCTCGTCGACGTGATCCAGATCCAGGATTTTCGGGATGGTGAATACGTCGACCGCGAGCTGGTGATGTTGCGGGTCAACACCGACTCGAACACCCGGGCCGAGGTCATGCAGATCTGCGACATTTTCCGAGCGAAGATCGTTGATGTCCAGCCTCGCGGGCTGGCCATTGAGGTTACGGGTAACGAGAGTAAGATCAGCAAATTTCTGAAGCTGATGGAGAACTTCGGCATCAGCGATTTAACGCGGACTGGCAAGGTGGCCCTGGCCCGCGTCGAATGAATGAAGCGAACCATTTTCCCCTTTGATTTTTAAACTGTTTATATGGCAGCAAAAGTTTACACCGATAAAGACGCGGACCTGGCGCACCTGCAGAAGAAGCGTTGTGCGGTCCTCGGGTTCGGGTCACAAGGACACGCCCACGCGCTTAATCTGAAGGATAGCGGCGTCGAGGTTCTCGTCGGCCTCTATCCTGAGAGTAAATCTATCCCGGCCGCGAAGGAGAAGGGGTTTGAGGTGCGGCCGGTTTCGGAGGTAGTTGAAGCGGCCGATGTGATTCTCTTTGCCACGCCGGACCTTAAGATCCGGACGATTTATGAGAAGGAGGTTGCGCCCAAGCTGGCGGACGGCAAGACGCTCCTGTTCAGTCACGGGTTCGCAGTTCACTTCAACACGATCAGCATACCGGCCGGCACCGACGTGGCGATGGTTGCTCCAAAAGGGCCGGGTCACATCGTGCGGCGGCAGTACGTCGAGAACAAAGGGGTCCCGGCCCTGATCGCGGTTCATCAAAACCCGAGCAAACAGGCCAAGAAAACGGCGCTGGCCTGGGCGAAAGGAATCGGCGCGACCCGGGCGGGCGTGCTGGAGACCACGTTCAAAGAGGAAACGGAAACCGACCTCTTCGGGGAGCAAACGGTGCTTTGCGGCGGGCTGACCTCGCTGGTCAAGAACGGTTTTGAGGTGCTGGTGGAAGCCGGTTACCAGCCGGAGATGGCCTATTTCGAGTGCCTGCACGAATTGAAGCTGATCGTGGACCTGATGTACGAGTCGGGCATCGCCGGGATGCGCTTCTCGATTTCAGAGACGGCCAAATGGGGAGACGTTTCGGTCGGACCGAAAATCGTGGATGCGTCGGTGAAGAAAAAAATGGCAAAGGCGCTCAAGGACATCCAGTCAGGCAAGTTCGCCAAAGGCTGGATCGGGGAGTATGACGCGGGGCTGCCTGAGTACAAGCGGCTGCTCAAGGAAGGAGAAGTTCATCCGATCGAAAAAGTCGGCCAGCGTCTCCGTTCGCTGATGCCCTGGATCGCGAAGAAAAATCTTAAGGGCGCTCAAGCCAACTATTGACGGGCGCGGCGGCCGCGGCCGCGGGTGCCTTACTGCCTTACTCGATGTATCGCGACCGCGATCGCAACCGGCCTAGGGTGACCAGCTCCTTCTGAGCCGAACGGGCGAGACGATCCTCAATCTGAGACGCAAGCCGGAAGAGGAATTCCGGGCTAAGGTCTACGGGTGTATTGACGTGGGAAGGTTCGTCTGGGAACCTCCGTGGCACCTGTTTCCAGCGCCTGTTGTCCATAACAGCGTTACTACTGCTTACGTTGGTGTGGGTAAATCTCTGTTCCCCCGGCCCTGAACGCCATCCTGAGTGCCGAATGTACTTGAGTTCTCAAACCGGTCCACGGGAAATGCCCGATCCGCAACGCGCCCGGACCCTGGGATTTGGGTCAGGGCAGGGGGTCACACGGTGGGCACAGCGGGTTGGGCGGGCACAACGTAAGAGTTCACACGGTCACACGGTGGGCACAGCGGGTTGGGCGGGCACAACGTAAGAGTTCACACGGCGAACACGGAGAGCCACGGCGACCACGGCGGAAAGAAGAATTACAGGGTTGACATGGGCGGTTCTCCCCCATGATCGCCCCGGCACCCTAACTGAGCAGCAATTGGCGAAGTTCCTGGACGCGCCGGCCGAACAGGTCAACGACTTGCTCGATTGGTTCGGGTGTTTCCATGTCAACGCCGGCAGCCCGCAAGGTGTCCAGCGGGTAGCGCAGCCCTCCGGACTTGAGAAACCCGAGGTAAGCTTCGACGGCAGACGGGCCGTCCTGGCGTACGCGGTGGGCCAGGCTGATCGCGGCGGCAATGCCCGTGGCATATTTATACACGTAGAAGGCCGAGTAGAAATGGGGAATGCGCAGGCATTCCAGGTCAAGCTGCGGGTCCAATGTGAACCGGGGACCGAAATAGTCGGCCAACAGTTCATGGTAAACCGAGGTAAAAGTCTCGAGGGTCAGCGGGCCCCCTTCCTCTTCGATCTGATGGATTCTTTTCTCAAACTCGGCAAACATGGTCTGCCGGAAGAAGGTGCCCCGGATGTCCTCGACCTGGCGGTCGAGCAGGTAGGCGCGCAGGGGTGGGTCTTCGGCCCGTTCGAGCATGTAATGGGTGAGCAGTTCCTCGTTGAAGGTCGAAGCCACCTCGGCCAGGAAGATGGGATAACCGTAGTCCTGGAACCGCTGATGTTTTTGCGCCAGCCACGTGTGCATCGAATGCCCGGCCTCGTGCGCCAGGGTAAAAACATCCGAGAACACCTCGGGCTTGTAGTTCATCAGGATGTAAGGCGGGTTGCCGTAGCTGGAGGAAGAAAACGCGCCGCTGCGTTTGCCTTTGCTCTCATACCGGTCCACCCAACGGCTTTTCAGGCCGTTCCGGAGCACCTCGACGTATTCCGGTCCCAAAGGGGTAAGCGCACCGCACACGAGGTCAATGGCTTCGTCGAACGTGTGCCGCCCTTTCACGGCGGGAACCAGGGGGACGAAGGTGTCGTACTGATGGACTTCGTTGAGCTTCAGCAGCTGCTTGCGCAGATCATAGTACTCGTGCAGGACCGTCAGGTGTTTGCGTACCGTCTCGATGAGATTGTCATAGACGCCGCCGGGAATATTGTCGGCGAAAAGTGAGGCGGCGCGGGCCGACGGGTAGCGCCGAACCCGGGCATAGAACACGTCCGCCCGCACGGAAGAAGCCAGGGCGGATGCCAGGGTGTACTGGTGATCCTGAAACTCCTGGTAAAACTGTTCGAAGGCATTGCGGCGCAAGGAACGGTCGGGCTGGTGCAGCAGGGCGATGTAGTTGCTTTGCGACAGGGCAATCGTCCGGCCCTCCGCATCGGTGAGCACGCCGAACTTCATGTCGACGTTCGTCAGCTGCGAAAACGTTTCCGCATGACCGCGGATCGCCGTCGAGCCTGAGGCCAGGATGCGTTCCTCCGCCTCGGAAAGGGTGTGCGGGCGGAACCGGCGGATCTTTTCCAGGGCGGCTCGCCATTCGTCCAGGACCGGATCCTGCAGAAAGGCCGTGAATGTCTCATCGGGAATCTGCTGGATCTCCGGAGTGATAAACGCCGTCGCTTCACGGATTCGGGTGAACAAGTTGGAGAGTTCAGCCTTTCGCGCGAGGTTCGCCGTGTTGGAGCTGTCCTCAGCATTCTTGAGCGAAACGTAATGTCCCAACCGTTCCGAGAGAAGATCGATTTCCTTTTCGAGCTCCAGGACAGTCCGCAGGTCCTGCGCCGAGCGGCCGAGCGTGCCCTTCTTTTCTACCAGTTGCGGGTAGATGGCCTTTAACGTCTCCAGCCTTTGGCGGTACTCGGCCTCATCCGCGAATAATCGGGAAAGGTCCCAGGTGTCTTCGGCGGGGATGTCGGCTCGGGTGGGGATCTGGGCAATGTTGGTCGTCGTCGTCATACAAAAAAAAGCAAGGCGAGCCCGCCGCGATACCCGGGCGGGTCCCGGCCGGTGCCAACGTGGAGCGATGAATGCCTCGGTTCAAGCCCTTGGGTGCGCCTGATCGTAGGCCGCCTTCAACCGGGCCGCCGTGACGTGGGTGTAAATCTGGGTGGTCGAAAGGTTAGCGTGCCCGAGTAAAGACTGGACGCTGCGAAGGTCTGCGCCGTTGTCGAGCAGGTGCGTCGCAAAACTGTGACGCAACTTGTGGGGAGAAATTTTCAACGGGATGCCCGTTTCCGCCAGGTATTTCTTCAGCAACAACCAGACCGAACGCGCCGAGATCCGTTTGCGAAGCTTACTGATGAACAGCGGCCCGGTGTGAACGCTGGCCGCCTGACGGTATTTCTGGATGGCGGTGAGGGCGGCCTGGCCGACCGGCACGATGCGTTCCTTCCTGCCTTTACCAAAAACCCGGACCGATTCGGTGTAGAGGTCAACGTCCGCCACGTCGAGCGCCACCAGTTCGCTCAGACGCAGCCCGCTGCTGTAGAACAGTTCAAGAATCGCCGCGTCGCGGGTTGCCGCCCAGGGCGGCGCCTGGTTTTTCCGTTCGGCGGCCGTAGGTTTGGCCAGCAGGTTGTCCACCTGTTTGACGGAAAGGATCACCGGCAATTTCTTCTCCATCTTCGGCAGTTGCACCTGGTTGAGCGGGTTCTCAGTAAACCCTGCCCGTTCACGCAGGTACCGGTAAAAGCTGCGGAGCGCCGCAAACGTCAGCCGGACGTAGGAGCGCGCCATGTCTTCCTGCATGCAATTCAGCAGGAAAGCACGAAAATGGGCCGGGGTGGCCGTGTGCCAGGAGACTTCATCGCCGGCGAACTGCTTAAAGCGGTTCAAGGCATGGCGGTAGGCCGTGATGGTACGGGGGGAGGCATTCTTTTCGACCTCAAGGTGCTGCAGGTAGCGGTCAAGCAAGCGATCCTTTTTTTGGTGAGCCATGCACGCCGGAAACGCGGCGACCCTCCCAGTGGGGGTCGCCTGCTGATTTTTTTTACATCCTGGATTTAAGTAAGTCAGAACGACGCTTACTTCGCGCCCATCGGGTTGGTCAGGTGCGCCGGCTGCACGGTTGCGCCCACGTCGCCCTGGCGCTGGGTCGTGCGGCGAAACGAGAGGATCGCCGTCCGGGCTTCAACGTTGTCCGGTGAAATCGCGATGATCGGGATCTCGAATTCCTGGTCCGGAAACTTGAAGTGGTACCGGAAGGTGCCGTCAGGGTTAAGCTGGACGGGTTGGCCGGCAATGAAGACCTTGGCGCGCGGATCCGTGCCGCCGTAAAAGATGACTTCGGCGTTCACGTGCATGAAGAAACCGCGCTCGCCGTACGGCTGTTCGCCCCAGCTGGCGCCTATGCCGCTGAACAAGCTCGACTCAGACCAGAGTTCCGACCAGCTCGAGAAACTGGATTCCAGGCCGCTCCAGAGGGCCTGGCTTTCCGAACCGAACGCACCCGAACTCAGGGTTTCGGAGCTCAACGACAAGAATTCCGAACCGCCGCCCAGCAGGAGGGCCTTTTCCCAGGACAGCAAAGATTCTGAACCCAGCGAACTCAACAGCTCCAGGCTGGAAAAGATTTCGCCGAAACTCGCCAGCGCGCCGCTGCTCTCGACGCCGCCGAGGCTTTGAAGCACTTCCTGTTGCCAACTCGAGAGCGACTCGCTGCTCACGCCGAGAGAAGACAAGATTTCACTGCTCAGACCCAGCGAGGACAAAGTCTCGCTGGTGAGGCCAAACGAGGATAACACCTCACGGCTCAACCCCAGCGAGGATAGTGATTCACTGCTCAGGCCGAGAGAAGAGAGCGATTCACTCGCCAAGCCGAAGGAAGAAAGCTGGGCGCTCGAAGTCTCCAGGCCGAAGCTGCTGACCCCCGCGCTCGAGGTTTCCAGGCCGAAGCTGCTCACTTCCGCACTGGAGGTCTCCGCGCCGAAACTGCTCACTTCCGCGCTGGAGGTCTCCGCGCCGAAACTGGTTACTCCCGCGCTGGAGGTTTGTGCGCCGAAGCTGGTCACCTCGGCACCGGAGGTTTGTGCGCCGAAGCTGGTCACCTCGGCACTGGAGGTTTGTGCGCCGAAACTGGTCACCTCGGCACTGGAGGTCTGTGCGCCGAAACTGCTTACCCCAGCGCTGGAGAGCTCGGTGGCAACGGCGGCTTTCAGGAAATGGCTGAACAGGCTGGTCTCACCGGGCGCGAGCATCTCGGCCAGCCGCCCGCGCGCCAGCAATTCGCTGGCCGCCCCCGAGTCGAGCTTGTTTTCAAGTTCGCGCCGGATGTACGCGGTGATTTCGCTTGAGCTTAGGACGCCTGAACTCAAAGAGAAAAGCCGCTCGAGCAGGTCTTTACCCAAGAGCGCTTCGAGGATTTTGACCTGACCGGTATGCCGTTCGGAAGAACCGCCGCCGGCCTTCAAGGCGGCGCGCTCGAGATCTCCCAACGCCTTGATCAACGGTTCGCCGGAAACGCGGGCGGCCTCGATCACGTCCAGCAGCAAATTGAAGCTGAGGTGAAAGGGGACCGTGGCGAATTCAGAGTTCCAATCCGAGCTGAGCGATTCAGGAGGCGTTCTCGCCGGCCCGGCTCCGGCCACCTCATGCCACGTACCCGCCTGGTCGCGATAGCCGAAAACGACCCGGTACGACGCATCGGCCCGCTGCACGGGGATGTACCAGTTGCGTGCCAACTCGTTGATATCGATCGTCGTCTCAAGGTTGCCGTCGCAAAAAACCTGCAACACCAGGTGACGGTTAGCCGGAAACTGCGCGTAATCGAAATCCCAATAAGTAAACAGCCAATGCGGATCCCGGGCGATCAAATACATCTGGTCATACCGCGCGGGAAGTTCGCCGAGGTTCTCGAACTCCGGACGGGTAGCAGGGTCAGTCGCCGGAACGTATTGGCTCGGCTCCTCGGACCTGGCGTATGCCAACACCGGGTCTGAAGCTACTCGGAAGTCTTTCGGGGTGTTGGTTGTTTGTTCGCTCATAGTCATTATTATAAAGCGCGCCGGGGGCCTCGCACCCGCAAGAGTGCGGGCATTCCGGATTTTTGCAAAAGAAAATTTTCTCAACCCTAGACGGCTCTAAGGGCTCTCGCCGGGCAGGCGGTAAATCCCGCACTGGCCCAACGCCTCCATCAACGATGAGTCCTTGCGGATGAGACCGGCCAAATACGCGTTCCGAAGGGGGAGGGCCGGCGCGCGTCCGATGTTTTCCGGATTTTCAAGTCGCGAGAAGATGGCCGAGGCGATGCGTGCGCGGGGCACAACCTTCTCGCCGAACCCGAGCGGTTGGTTGCTGGACCAGAAACGAACCATTTCCACCCCCTGGCTGGTCTCTCGCCCGAGGTAAATGACCGAATGGCCGTGTTCGGCGCGTCCGACGGCGGCCGTCCAGAAGATCTTCATGAAATCACCGGGACGGGCAAGGTCGAACGAGCTAAAATTTCTGCCCAGCCTGAGTTCCTGGAACAGGCAGGCCGTACCGGGCCCGTTGGCATTCCAACGTCCCCAGACGCCGACCCCGTCCGGTTGGCCGCGGATCAGGAGGGCGTCGATCAACGCCGGGTTTGAGTCCAGCGCTCGACGGTTAAGAAATTGGAGCGCTTTAAGGAAAACGAGGTAAGTCGCGCCGGAACAATAACTGGGCCTCGCCAGCTCGGGCAGCACCATCAACCCGTTCCGGGGCTGAACGGCCGACTGCAAGCGCCGGGTCGTCTCGGAGGAAGCGGAGTAGCCGCCGGCATGCGGCATCGTGCCGAGCACGGAAAGAATGACTTCATTCGGGTCCTGGCGCGACAACGCAAATTGTGCCTGTACGGGCAGCGCCGCGACGGTCCAGAATGCGAGGAGGAGAAATCGAATCAGGTTCTTCAAACGCTGAAGATGATCAATGACCGCACGCCGATAATCAATTATTATTGACCACGGACCATTGATCATTAGTTATTGATCAGTAGTGTTCGCCGGAACACAGATGACATGCTTACGCAAAGGCAGCAGGAAGTACTCACTTTCATAGAAAAACAGCAGCGCGACACCGGTCTCCCGCCCACGACCCGTGAGATTCAGGCCCATTTCGGCTTTCACAGCCAGACGGCCGCGATGAACCACCTGCGGGCGCTGGAAAAAAAGGGCGCGATTCACAAGTCCCCGGGGAAAGCCCGGGCCGCCGTGGTGCCGCAACCGGAGCGGGAGCCCTGGGAACGCCGTATTCCGTTCCTGGGTACGATTCCCGCCGGACCGACCGTGGAAGCAGAGGAGGAAACGGATCAGGCGCTCGAACTCGACCTGCGCCTTTTCGGCCAGGGATCACCGGCGGGCGTGTTCGCCTTGCGTGTTCGGGGCGACTCCATGATCAACGCCCAGATCGCCGATGGCGACCTGGTCATTGTCCAGAAAAGGCAGCCCCGGGAAGGGGACATCGTTGCGGCCCTGATTGACGGCGAGGTGACGCTGAAGCGTTATGTGATCGTTGACCGCAAGCCCCGCCTCGTAGCCGAAAACCCGCGGTATCGCGACCTGGTTCCGGCCGCCGATCTCCAGATTCAGGGCGTCATGATCGGCCTGATCCGGCGGGCGTAGGGTGTCGGTCACACGGCGGACACGGCGGGTTGGGCGGGCACAACGACTGAGTTCACACGGTCACACGGCGGGCGCAGCGGAGGAGGGCGGGCACGACGTAAGAGTTCACACGGCGAACACGGCGGGCCACGGCGACCACGGCGGGAAGAGGAAAGCGTTCGGCGTTCGGCGTTCGGCGTTCGGCGTTCGGCGTTCGGCGTTCGGCGTTCGGCGTTCGGAGTTCGGAGTTCGGAGTTCGGAGTTCGGAGTTCGGAGTTCGGAGTTCGGAGTTCGGAGTTCGGAGTTCGGAGTTCGGAGTTCGGAGTTCGGAGCGGCATCCTGGGGAATGGCTGCGAGTGTCAACCTTAGAGTTGCCGCCAGGTCCCTTTAATCTGTGTCAATCTAAATAATCCGCAGGATCTGTGGATGATTCCTCTTTTCTGCGTTCTTCTGCGTGTTCTGCGGGTGATTCTGTTTTCCCGCGGTGTGAACGTGACCCTCGGGGGCGGCCGGACTCAGTTATGCGGCGCCTCCGAACCCCGAGCTCCTACTCTTCCCGCCGCGAACGCAACCGGAAGAGAACCGGCAGCCCGTAAAAACCGGCGTGGTCGCGAACCTTTGCCTCCAGGTAACGCCTGTACTCATCGTTCAGCAATTCAGGGTGGTTCACAAAGAGCAGGAACGCAGGGATGGGTACCGGTGTGCCTTCGGCTGGAGTCAGCTGCGTCGCGTACAGGATCTTCAGACGGCGTTGGCCCTTTAAGGGTGGGGGATGTTGCTCCATGGCCGTCTGCAGCAAACGGTTAAGCTGGCCGGTACCGATGACCCGCTGCGAGTGCGTTTCGATCTTTTCGATGCTGTTGAAGAGCCGGTCCAGGTTCTCACGCGTTTCCGCCGACAGGATGTCGATCGGCGCATAACTCAGAAAGAAGAGGTTAGTCCGGATCTGCCCGAGGACACCGTTCAGGAAATCCCGGACTTTGGTCGGCGGTTTGACCAAGTCCAGTTTGTTGACGACGACGATGCACGGCTTTTCATTCTTCTGAATCAAGCCCGCGATTTTTTTGTCCTGCGCCGTTACCCCGTCGACGGCGTCGATCAGCAGCGCGCAGACGTCTGCACGCTCGATGCTCTTTTCCGAACGCATCACGCTGAAAACCTCGACCGACGTGTTGTGTTTGCCTCGGGGACGGATGCCGGCCGTGTCGATCAACAGAAATTTCTTCCCGCTTCGCTCGTAGGGAACGTCGACCGCATCACGGGTCGTGCCGGGGACATCGCTTACGATCGTGCGTTGGTCCTGCAGAATGGCGTTGATCAATGACGATTTGCCGACGTTCGGCCGCCCGACGATCGCAAGGCGAAGGGGCCGGTCGGCCGGCGGACCGGTCTGCTCACCGGGTTCGCCCCTCTCCGGCGGCAGTTCGTGCTGGACCCGCTCAAGTAGTTCAGGGATCCCCCGGCCGTGGGCGGCGCTGATTGCAACCAGGTCGGGAAAGCCGAGGGATGAAAAATCAGCTTCGGCATCCGCGTGCCGCTCGTGATCGATCTTGTTTACCGCCACGATGATCGGTTTGCGCGTTTTGCGAAGTTCTTTCGCGAGCATCTGATCGACCGGGGTGACGCCGTCTTTGGCGTCCGTCACGAACAGGATCACGTCTGCCATGTCCATGGCCAGGTCAGCTTCCGACCGCACGCGTTCCTCAAACCGCTCGTCGCTGCTGCCTCCGCCGATGCCGCCCGTGTCGACGACCGTGAAAGAACGCAGGCCGGCATTGCACTCCGCTACCAACCGGTCCCGGGTTACCCCCGGCTGATCGTGAACGATGGCGATCCGCCTTTGCACCAAGCGGTTGAACAAGGCCGATTTGCCGACGTTCGGCCGGCCGACGATAGCGACGGTTGGCAAGGTTCCCATGTGTTCCTGACCTCACCGGCGTTGTACACGTTGATTCTGCCGGGCAACACCAGAGGCGAATGCCCGTAAGGTGAGTCCAAACGGCGGGCCATGCAACCGCGTCAAACCCGATAAAGGCTACAAACGGAAAAATGCCACGAATACCGCAAATGCCTGGCCCCGTATGCGCCGCACCCTCCAGATTTCCTCAGCGTGCGGTGGGGTTTCCGGCCTTTTTCCAGGCGTCGTACAGGTAACCGAGCCCGGAGGCCACCGTGAGCGCCGAAGCCGTCGTCACCAGCAATCGCACGGTCGATTTGCGGATCCCGAGCAGGACCGCCAGCATCGATAACAGTTGGAAAAGGGTCGCCGCCTTCCCGGCCGGGCTCGGCTTGACCTCAACGCCCCCCCGGCGTTCCTTCAACGCCCAGTAGCCGCTCACCACCAGACTTTCCCGGCCAAGCACGACGGCCGGAAACCAGGCCGGGAATCCTTCATTCCAGCGACCCAGGCCCAGCGTGAGCAGTGCAATCAGCATCAGGCCTTTGTCCGCAATCGGATCAAGGATCATGCCGAGCCGGCTTTTCTGATCAAATCGCCTGGCGACAAAGCCATCGACGCCGTCCGTGAGAGTCGCAAAAAAGAAAGCGGCCGTCGCGAGGCGGCGCAGCCTTTCATCAGGTTTGCCGGCCGAAACCGAGCGGCTATAAGCCCCTGCAAATCCGCCGAAAAGCGGAATTAACCCGATGCGTGCCAGAGTGATGCGATTTGCCAGGGTCATGCCGTCTGCCGGAATCGTAAGCAAAACCCACCGCCGTGCAAGAGGGCGGAGCAATCCCTACGCCCTGACGCGGGTTCGGCGACTCGCCAGGCCCTTACAATCCGCCGGAAGGAGCCGGTACGGGCGGCTTGGCTTCCTCAAAGCTGACGTCGACCTGGAGGCCGGCCGGCGCCAGCCGGTCACGCAGGGTTTTCTGGAACGCATCCTCTGCCGCCGCAGGCAGATCGGCCGCCTTGACGCGAGCCGCGTCCGGCATGGCGGCGAGTTCCGTCTGCACGTCTGATGCTTGTACCCGGTTCCACAAACCGTTATCTAACCCGTCGACGTGAGTCTCAACCGGTTCAACCGTCAGGATCTCAGCCGGGGGCACCTTTACCTCGACGTGATTACCGGACACCTCAACGCTGAAGCGTTTCATCAGGTCAAAACCGGCCTGCACCCGGTAAACGGCTCGCAACCGGACGCTCTTGGTGCTGCCCAGCCAGGTCGTACTGGTCTGGCGCGTCACTTCAGTTTCGCGGCTGACCAGAGCCAATTGGGAAATCGGGGCCGTTTGCGGATCGATCTTGATCTCGTTCCGGGTGGTGACCGTCGGCCGCAGATGAAAAAGCTCCACCAGGGTTTCGCTGACTTTGGCCGCGTTCCGGGCGGATTCACGGCCCACGGCGGCGATCGCCTCACCGGGAAGCTCGCTGAGGCGATGAACGCTGTACCATGCGAGCGTGGTAACGAGCAGAACGATGATGACCAACGCGAGGGGCCAGCTGATTCTTCCGCGTCTCATGTCCCGAAAAAATACAGCCCCCCGTATCCGCTGGATACGAAGGGCTGCTGTTCCCCCCAGAACAATCCTTCAAAAAATTGAAGAGCAATCTCGCTCAAGCCGAGTCACCTTTCAACCACATATTTCGCGATTTTACCGCTCGGTCAAGATGCAACTCATCCCGCACAAATCAGCTTACCACGGCGCCCCTGATCCATGCGTATGCGTAGAATAACATAAACAGATCTACATTCTAGAAAAATTGTGCAGGTTTGGCTCCCCCTGCCGCACTTTCGTAACGCCGTCGTCGGTGCCGGCTCCGCGTGCGTTAGCGCGGGGCCAAGCTCCCCCGGAGCGGCCGGGACATGCGCTTCCTCTCACCCCCCGGCAGCCGGGCAAGCCAACCGTTTTTCGGCCTCGCCCGCATGCGTCGTCCGGAGGGGTTAGAAGTTGCAACCTCCGCGGAATTCAGCCATCCATAAGCGCCAGAGAACATTCGCGGAGGACTCCCCCATGCAGACGATCGTGATTGGCCACCGTAACCCCGATATGGATTCCATCTGTTCCGCCATCGCGTACGCGGGGCTGAAACGGCGGCTGGGTATGGCCGACGTCATTGCCGGCCGGGCCGGCAATACCAACGAGCGCATTGACTACGTTCTTCAGCGGTTCGGGGTACCGGCACCGCAGTTTGTGAGCGACGTGGCCCCACGGGTTGCCGACATCATGGACACCAAGGTGGTCTCGGTTCCTCAACACGCCTCCATTTATCAGGCGATGGCCTCCATGGAACTGAAGCGGCTCCGCGCGCTGCCGGTCGTCGACGAGGAGAATCGCTGCCTTGGCCTCTTGTCCGGCTGGAAGATGAGCCGCTACCTGTTTCCGCCGCGCGAGGAAACGATGAATGCACGCCGGTTTGAAGGCGCCATCGCCGACATTGTCCACGCCCTTGATGGCCAGTTGCTGGCCGGTGAGGCGCGACCCGAGGTCCGTCCGCTGGTGATCATGGTGGCGGCGATGCGGCTGGAGTCGTTTGCAGCCCGGCTGGAAGGCTATGATCCATGCCAGGTGGTGCTCTTCGTTGGAGACCGGGAAGATATCCAGGCGGCAGCCATTGACGCCGGTGTCCTGGCGATCGTCGTCACGGGCGGGTTAGGCGTGTCGGCAGCCATCCGCGCGAAAGCCAGGGAGAAAGATGTCCTCCTGATTTCCAGCCAGTTCGATACGGCGACCTCCGCCCTGTTATCCCGCGGCGCAGTCCGGGTCGGGCGCATGGTCGACGCCAATTTCACCAGCTTCAACCCTGACGCGTCGCTGCGTTCCGTCCGCCAGTTGGTAGCCAACTCGGCCGACCTGCTCTTTCCGGTGATTGAGGGTGACCGGCAGCTCGTCGGTCTGCTCTCCAAGAGCGACTTTTTGAAGCCCGTGCCACGCCAGCTCATCCTGGTCGATCACAACGAACTTTCTCAGGCCGTGCCCGGGGCTTCCGAGTTGCCCATCATCGAGGTCCTGGATCACCACCGGATCGGCGGGCTGAGCACTGACCTGCCGATCATGTTCTGGAATAATCCCGTCGGTTCAACCAGTACGCTCGTCGCCTTGGCTTACCGGCAGTACGGGATACCGGTCGACGGCTCCACCGCCGGGCTGCTCCTTGCAGGCCTGATTTCCGACACCCTCAACCTGACCTCGCCGACCACCACGGACATTGATCGCCAGGTCGCGGAGGAGCTTAGCCGGACCGCCGGCGTGACGGCGACCCGGCTCGCCGAAGAGATCTTTTCCGTCGGTTCCCCGCTCCGCTCACTTGCCCCCAAAGACGTCGTTACCGCCGATTGCAAGGATTACGACGAAAGCGGCGCTCGCTTCAGCGTCTCGCAAATCGAGGAGCTCAATTTTAATGCTTTCTGGGAGAAAAAGGAGGATTTGTACAAAGCCCTGGAATCCTACCGGGCCGCCCAAGGCGCCTACTTCGCCGCGCTGCTGATCACGGACGTGAACACGCAGAACTCATTGCTGCTGCTGGCCGCGCCGCCCGAGTTCCTGGGTACGATCACGTACCCCGCCCTGGAAGCAAACCTTTTCGAGTTAAACGGGGTCGTTTCACGCAAAAAGCAGCTCCTGCCTTTTCTGCTGGATTGCCTGCATAAGGCGGAAGCGGTCCGCCCGAGAGCGTGACCCGGGACAAAATCCTGCGCTGGTTTTGGCTTGACCCATACCAGGGTCAACGGCGGGTGAGCTGGCCGGTGGCGCTGCTCAATTGGGCGCTGGCCTTCCTTCTCATCGGCGTGGTGTGCGTGTTTTCCTTCAGCCGGCTTCGTTACCATTGGGATTGGCATACGATCGGCAGTTACCAGGGTTTCTTCTGGCGCGGCTGGTGGCACACGCTGGGCATTTCCCTGGTCGCCCTGGTGTGCAGCACGCTGATCGGCCTGCTCACCGCCCTCGCGCGAAGATCCGGTTGGCTGGTCCTCCGGGCGCTTAGCCGATTGTACGTCGAAGTGATCCGCGGGACGCCGCTGCTGGTGCAGATCTCATTCGCGTTTTACGTCGTGGCAGACGCCTTTCGGGTCGAGAATCGTTTCATCGTCGGCGTGGCCACCCTCTCGGTGTTCACCGGCGCGTTCGTCGGCGAAACGATCCGCGGCGGCATCGAGAGTATTGGCGCTTCCCAGCTCGACTCAGCCAAAGCCATCGGGTTAACCCGGCGCCAGACCTACCTGTACGTCATTTTCCCCCAGGCCATCCGCGTGATCTTACCGTCGCTGGCGGGCATGTTTGCAAACCTGATCAAGGATTCGTCCCTGCTCTCCGTAATCTCGATCGAGGATTTTACCTGGAATGCCCAGCAGGTTGCGGCGCTGACCTTTAACCATTTTGAGTGCTACCTCGTCCTCGCCGGCGGCTACCTCGTGCTTACGCTGCCCATCACCCTGGGCGCCCAATACCTGGAGCGCCGTACGACGTATGAAACTTGAGCTCGCCGGCCTTTGGAAATCGTTCGGATCCCACCCCGTCCTGCGCGGCGCTAACCTTGACGTCGGCCAGACGCGAACCCTTGCGTTGATCGGTCCATCCGGTGGCGGCAAGTCGACGCTGCTCCGGCTGCTGGCCGGCCTCGATCGCGCCGACGCCGGACAAATCGTGCTTGATGGTCAGGTTTTACCTCGCACCGAAGACGAATTGCGGCATTACCGGATGTCGATCGGGACGGTCTTCCAGGCTTACAACCTGTTTCCTCACCTGAACGCGTTGCGGAACATCACCCTGCCGCTTGAAAAGGTGCATGGGTTAAGGCCCGCCGACGCACGCGGAACCGCCGAACAGATCCTGGAGCGGCTCCAATTGCAGGAGCACCGCTTTAAAACGCCCGCTGAGTTGTCCGGCGGGCAGCGCCAGCGCGTCGCCATCGCCCGGGCCATCGCGATTCGGCCCAGGCTCCTGCTGTTCGATGAACCCACGTCGGCCCTCGACCCGGAAATGACGGCGGAGGTTCTGGAAGTGATCGAGGAACTGCGCCTCGAAGGGCGCGACTTTATCCTGGTGACGCACCAGATGGGCTTCGCCCGAAAAGTGGCGGACCAGGTCGCCCTGTTGAGCAGCGGCCGCATCGTCGAGTGCGGTCCGCCCGCCGCCGTTCTGGAGCACCCGCAGTCGGAGCCGGCACGGCGGTTCCTATCCCGGATCCTGAAGTACTGAGTGCCGAGTGTCGAGGAGAGTTCGGGGTTCGGGGTTCGGGGTTCGGGGTTCGGAGTTCGGAGCGGCAGAGCATGCCACAAATGAAGAAGTGCCGGGTAACGGGTAACGAGTGTCGGGTGTCGGGCACGAGCGTGGGGAAGAGTTGCCGATGCCAAATCTGTAACTCTTCTTTCCGCCGTGGTCGCCGTGGCTCGCCGTGTTCGCCGTGTGAACTCTTACGTTGTGCCCGTCTCCCCCGCTGTGCCCGCCGTGTGACCCGACACCCGACACTCGTTACCCGTTACCCGTTACCCGCCACTTCTTCATTTGTGGCATTCGCCTGCCGCTACGCCAGTACGGTTCGTCCCCTCACAAATTCGAGGACAAACGGCGTGGCCGGTTCGTCCTGGATCTGCGCCGGAGTTCCGATCTGTTCGATCCGCGCGTTGTTCATCACCACCACGCGATCCGCGATCTCTAACGCCTCATCCTGATCGTGAGTCACAAACAGGGCCGTAATCTTCAGGTCCCGCTGAAGCTGTTTGACCCAGCCGCGCAGTTCTTTCCGGACTTTTGCATCGAGCGCGCCGAACGGCTCATCGAGCAGGAGGATCCGCGGCTCAATCGCCAGTGCGCGCGCCAGCGCCACCCGTTGCCGCTGGCCGCCGGAAAGTTGGTGCGGGTACCGGTGTTCCAGGTTCGGCAGCTGCACCAGGCGCAGCAGCTCGGAAACGCGCCGCCGGATCTCGTCGGACGCCGGCCGGGCGCGGCCCGGCTTCACCTCAAGGCCGAACGCGACATTTTTCGCCACCGTCATATGCCGGAACAGCGCGTAATTCTGAAAGACAAATCCCACCCGCCGTTTCTGGATCTTAAGCCGCGTCGCGTCCTCACCCCCGAATAAGACCGTCCCGCTGTCCGGGTAATCAAGCCCTGCGATGATGCGGAGCAGGGTGGTCTTGCCCGACCCGGAAGGGCCCAGCAGGGCCAGGAATTCACCGTCGTCAGCCGTGACCGACACGTGGTCAAGCGCAATCATCCGGCCATAGGTCCGGACCAGATCTCTGACTTCAATTTTCATCCTAAAGCTCCGGCCGATGCCGCCTGCGAACCCGATCCCAGGCGCAGGCGCCATTCAATCACCGCTTTGATGGCCAACGTCAATAGCGCGAGCAACGCCAGCAGCGAGGCCATCGCAAACGCGGCAACCAGGTTGTATTCGTTATAAAGGATTTCCACGTGGAGCGGAATGGTGTTCGTCAAGCCCCGGATGTGACCTGACACCACCGACACCGCCCCGAATTCGCCCATGGCCCGCGCATTGCATAAAATCACCCCATAGATCAACCCCCAGCGTACCTTGGGCAGGGTGATCCTCCAGAAAGTCTGCCAGCCGTTCGCACCGAGGGAAAGGGCCGCCTGCTCTTCCTCGCTTCCCTGCGCCTGCATCACCGGAATCAGTTCGCGGGCGACAAAAGGAAACGTCACAAAGATGGTCGTCAGGACGATTCCGGGGACGGCGAAGATAATCTTCAGGTGATGCGCAGCCAGCAACGGCCCCAGCCAGCCGTTCGCCCCGAAAAGCAGCACGTAAATCAGCCCCGAGACAACCGGTGAAACCGCGAAAGGAAGGTCGATCAGCGTAATCAGAAGGCTCTTGCCGGGAAACGCGAAGCGCGAAATCGCCCAGGCCGCGCAGATCCCGAACACCAGGTTCGCCGGCACTGCGATGGCTGCGACCATCAAAGTCAGGCGAATGGCCGCCTGGGCCACCGGATCGTGGAAGACGGCCAGATAAGCGGTCAGACCCTTGGCCAGAGCTTCGCTAAACACCGTAACAAGCGGCAGGAACAGGAAAACCAATAAGAAGACTAACGTTACCACGATCAGCAAAGCCCGAAGCGGCCATGGATCGGCAATGGCGGGATGGGCTTTGGGCGGTTGGGGCCGGGCTTCCAGCATAATCGATAACTCACCGGCTACCGGTTGTGTACCTCGCGGGTTCTAACGGGTAATCCAGCGGGCCGACCACCGTTGGAGCAGGTTGATGATCAGGAGAAGTGAGAACGACAGCACCAGCATGGTGACCGCCACCGCCGTCGCACCGCGGTAATCGTACTGTTCCAGCTTCGTGATGATCAGCAGGGGCACAATCTCCGTCTTCATCGGCATGTTGCCGGCGACAAAAACGACTGAGCCGTACTCACCGAGCGCCCGGGCAAACGCCAGCGCGAACCCCGTCAGCGCCGCCGGGACGAGTTCCGGCCCGATCACGCGCCGCAGGCTTTGCCAGCGTGAAGCGCCCAGGCTCGCCGCCGCCTCTTCGTACTCCGGATCAAGCTCCAGCATGACCGGTTGCAGGGTCCTTACCACGAACGGCAGGCTGATGAAGGTCAGGGCGACGAAAATCCCGGTTTCCGTGTACGCTACCTTCCAGCCAAACGTCCGGAGCAACGGTCCACCCACCGGCCCGTGCGGACCGTAGATCGCCGCCAGCGCAATTCCTGCCACCGATGTCGGCAGCGCAAACGGCAGATCTACCATGGCATCCAGCAGCCGTTTACCCGGAAACCGGTACCGTACCAACGCCCAGGCAACGATGGTCCCCAGCACGGTGTTGACCGCCGCAGCCGCTGCGGATGCGCGGACGCTTACCCCAAAGGACGCAACCACGCGCGGCGCCGTGACCGCCCGGATGAAGCCCTCCCAACCCAGTCCGGACGCCTTCAGGAAGGCGGCGGAAAGCGGTAGAAGCACCAGCAGGCAGAGATAGACCAACGTAAACCCGAGCGTCAGGCCGAACCCGGGAAGAATCTGACGCCGCCGCCAGAGACGAACGCCGTTTGCCTCAGCGTTGATAGATTTGATCAAAGACCCCGCCATCGTCAAAGAACTGCGCCTGCGCCTTGGCCCAGCCGCCGTAAACTTCATCGACGGTAAATAAGGGAATCTGCGGGAACTGGCTCGCGTACTTCGCCACCAGGTCCGGCGACAGTGGCCGGTAGAAGTTCTTCGCCGCGATCTCCTGGGCCTCAGGCGTGTAGAGAAATTGCAGGTATGCGGTCGCGTCTTCCCGCGTGTGCTTCTGATCAACCACCTTGTCAACCACGGCCACCGGCGGTTCAGCCTTGATGCTCACTGAGGGGTAAAGGACTTGGAACTGGTCTTTCCCGAACTCCTTGAGCGTCAGGTATCCTTCGTTTTCCCAGGCGATCAGCGCGTCGCCCAGTTGCCGCTGCGCGAATGTGATGGTCGCCCCGCGCGCGCCTGAATCCAAAACCGGTACATTTCGGTAAAGTTTGGTGATGAAATCTTTTGCCTTCGTTTCGTCTCCTCCCGCCTTGTGGAGCGCGTAGCCATACGCCGCCAGAAAATTCCAGCGCCCGCCACTCGACGTCTTCGGGTTCGGCGTGATCACTTGGAGGCCGGGGTTGATGAGGTCATCCCAGTCTTTAACGTTTTTCGGGTTTCCTTTGCGGACCAGGAACAGCACCGTCGAGGTATAAGGCACCGAACGATTCGGAAAGCGGTTCGGCCAATCCGCCGCGACGAGGTTGCCGTTGGTATGAAGCGCGTCGATGTCGGCCGCCAACCCGAGCGTGACCACGTCCGCCGGCAAACCGTCGATCACCGAACGGGCTTGCTTGCTTGAACCACCGTGCGATTGCTGAATCTCGACCTTCTTACCGGTCTTGACCGCGTACGCCTTGGCAAACGCTTCATTGAATTGCTGGTAGAACTCGCGGGTCGGATCGTACGAAGCATTGAGCAACTGCACGGTCTCCGCCGCGAGCGGCGCGACGGCCAGAAGCGAACTTAAAAAAAATAAACGCAGTGCGTAGATCATAAGATCATAAGAAGCGAAGCTTTACCCTACCAACATCGTAGGCTTTAAAGCACGTTAAACGGCGGGCGTAAAGGAGTTTTTCATTCCAACCCGCACCCGTCCGAGCCCCCGACTAACTCACGCGCGCCCCGGCGTATTCACAACCTCACTTGCTCCGGACCGGGCCGTTGCGCGCCTCTTTACGGGAACCGCCGGAACGCCCCCGGCCTGCGGTGGCCAGGGATTTGAGAACCGTCTCGGCCGCGAAAGGAAGCGGTACACGATCGCGCCGCATCTTTCGCAGGGTCACCTCTACCACCTCTGCCAGGGTAAACCGATCGAGGATATTCGAAATGGCGTTGCGCACGTCCTGCATCAGCATACGCAGCCCGCAATGTTCTTCGTCCGGGCAGGTACAACGGCTGTACGCGGTCTGGCTTACGCAGGCGATAGGCGCCAGCGGCCCATCGATAAGCCGGACAACCTGACCAATCCGGATCTGCTCCGGCGGCGCCGCCAGTAAGTAACCGCCGTGTTTGCCTCGACGACTCTCCAGATAGCCGCCCGCCTTTAGCTGCATCAGGATCTGCTCGAGAAACTTAACCGGGATGTCCTCTTTCCGGGCCAGTTCATTGACCTGCAGCAGCGGCTTGCCTAACGCCCGGGCTAAACCGAAATCGATCAGCGCCCGCAGCGCGTACTCACCCCGTTTAGAAAGCTTCACGGCGCCTCATAGTAAAAGTTTCTCCGCGCCCAACATAACACATCTGCCGCACCTGATTCCATAATCCAGGCGTTTTTTAAGGCGAAGTGCGAGGCCGGACGCCGCCCCGGCTGCAGACCCGGTGCCGGGCATCCCCGCCCGGTGCCGACGGAGGGGGTCGAACCCACACGTCCTTTGAGGGACAACGGATTTTGAGTCCGTCGCGTCTGCCAATTCCGCCACGTCGGCTTCCGGGCGAAATGAACCAGTAAGTGCATCCGCCAAAAACGCAAGGGACAAATTTCCAGGTTTACCCGGCAGTCATCCCATTCAGACAGTTACCTTGGTAGGATGCCGGCTCAGGGGCCTGCAACCAGCCTCAGCGCCATTTGCCGCCGGCCCCGTTTCCGTCCCCGGCCTCGTCGGGGCTGCCGGCGGGCGGCATAACCCCGCAGCGGGTCTCGATTCGGGCAACCGCCCAGCGCGCGTGCTCCGCGACCAGCGAATCCCCGCATGCCTCCAGGCGGCGCAATGCCGCCAGGTCGCCCGAATCCCCGGCGTTGCCCAGAGCCACGCAAACGTTTCGCATGAAACGCCGCCACTTCAGGCGTTTCACGGGCGACCGGCGGAACAGAACGCGAAAATCGTCCTCGCTCAACGTCGCGAGCCGGTTAAGCGAGAAATCCCGAACCGGCGCGGTTTCGTAAAATTGTAATTCCCGTGCCTGGGCGGCGAACCGGTTCCAGGGACAGGCTTCAAGGCAATCGTCGCATCCGTAAACACGGTCGCCCAGGGCCGGACGAAACTCCTCGGGAATCGATCCCTGGTGTTCGATCGTCAGATAAGAGAGGCAGCGCGTGGCCTCAAGCCGGTACGGCGCCGTCAGCGCGCCGGTAGGACACGCGTCAAGGCAGCGGCGGCAACTGCCGCAGTGCCCGCGCGCCGGCGGATCCGGTTCCAGCGCCAGCGTGGTCAGGATCGTGCCGAGAAAAAACCAGGTGCCGAGCCGCTCGTTCAGGCAAAGGGTGCTCTTGCCCTGCCAGCCCACCCCGGACTCCGAGGCGAAATCGCGTTCCAGGACCGGGCCGGTGTCAACGTAACATTTTTGGCTGCCGCCACGTTCGCGGAGAAAATCGGCCAGTTGCCGGAGCTTCGGCAGCAGGACGTCGTGATAGTCCATACCCCAGGCGTAACGGGCAAAACGCCCGGGGCCCATTCGGAAGGAGCCGCCCTGATAATAATTGGCCGCCACGACCACGACCGAACACGCTCCCGGCAGAACCCGGCGCGGATCCGTTCGCCGATGAGGGTCGCGCGCCAGCCAGTGCATGTCGCCATGGTGCCCCTCGCGCAGCCACGCCAGAAAGCGATCGGCATGGCGCGCCGTCTGTGCCTCCGCGATCCGGCACGCGTCAAAGCCGAGCTCAACGGCCCGCATCTGGAGTAGCTCTTTCGTCCCCACGACCAGACCAGTTTCGCACGGCCGCCAGGACTTGCCTAGCGACCTGCTGATGGTTGAGGCCGGACGAATCCACCGAAAAATCGGCGACGGCGGCGTATAAGCCCTGCCGCGTCCTCAATAGCTGGCGTACCGTTTGCCGGGGATTGGCGGTGTGCAGGAGAGGTCGGGTCGCATTTCGGCTCACGCGCGCCCAGATGGTCGGTTCATCGGCGGTTAACCAAATGACCGGGCCGAGCTGCCTCAGCAAGGGGCCGTTCGCCGGATCCAGCACAATCCCGCCGCCGGTCGCAAGCACCATCGCGCGCTCCGTTTGCAGAGCACGCAGGACCTCGCTTTCCTCTGCGCGGAAAAAAGCTTCTCCATACGCCGCGAAAATTTCCGGAATCGATTTGCCTACTCGCAAACGGACAAGTAAATCCGTGTCGCGAAAACGATACCCGGTGCAGCGCGCCAATTCCCGGCCCACGGAAGACTTTCCGGAGCCCATAAAGCCAACCAGCACAATGTTTGGAAGCGTCAACGTCAAATACTACCGCTTCATTCGCGTGTTGGTGGCCGGCCCCGCGTAGGCACCCCTATGCGATTGTCCGAACAACGTTCCGCGCCTTTGCTCCTTTTTCGTCTTGATAAAGTTCGTACTCTACCGTCTCGCCTTCGTTAAGAGTTTTAAACCCATCCGCTTGGATCACGGAAAAATGAACGAAGATATCCGTTGGAACTTCAGGATCGACAATGAAGCCGAAACCTTTCTTCTCGTTGAACCATTTAACTGTACCTTTAGCCATACTCTCGACAGACCGAGCCAGTCCATTAGTTGCTGAAGTTCTTGCGTCGTCGCACTGACGATGTAGAACTCCGCGACGAAGGAACTGTCTCGAGGGCGGCAGCATATCGGGCAGCGCTGAAAAAGGTCAAGCGTTTAGCATGACATTGGTTCACGTCCCGAAAATTTTAAGCTAACAGACTTCCGAAACTTCAACCCTATCGTGCCAGACTTAGCAAAAATAGCCGTCGTCATGGGCAGCCGGTCGGACTGGGAAACCATGCGCCACGCCGTGTCCATCCTCGAACAGTTCGGAGTCGCTCACCAGCGCAGGATCGTTTCTGCGCACCGAACTCCGGAGTTGTTGACGCAGTTTGCCAGGGACGCGGAACAAAACGGCCTCAACGTCATCATTGCCGGCGCCGGCGGGGCCGCCCACCTGCCGGGCATGATCGCCGCCCATACGCACCTGCCCGTCCTCGGCGTGCCCGTACGCAGCCGCGCCCTCGGCGGGGTCGACTCTTTGCTCTCCATCGTGCAGATGCCCGCCGGAATCCCGGTGCTTACCCTCGCCATCGGTGAAGCCGGTGCCAGAAATGCCGCCTTGGCCGCCATCGCCATCCTGGCCCTGCAAGATTCACAGCTGCGGGATAAGTTGGTAGCGTACCGCGCGGCCCAGACCGAGAGGGTGCTGCGCGACCAGTTAGAAGACGAAACCCAACCGTCATAGTTATTTACTAACATTACGGACATTCTGGTTTTTGGAGAATTACCTAACAGAAATCGTCGATGGTACCCAGCCACGGGCAATCGCCCAGGCCGCTGCACTCTTGCTCGCCGGCGAGGTCGTCGCGTTACCTTCCGAGACCGTCTACGGCCTGGCAGGTAACGCGCTCCATCCTGAGGCGGTAGAGAAGATTTTTGCCGTCAAAATGCGTCCCGCCTTCGACCCGTTGATTATCCACGTGGCGGGCGTTGAGTTCATCGAGCCCCTCGTGCGCATGACCGGGCCGATCCGGGCCCAGGTCGATGGGCTCACCCGGCGGTTTTGGCCGGGACCGCTGACCCTTCTGCTTCCTCGCGCGCCGGCCATAGTCGATTCCGTTACCGCCGGTTTGGAAACGGTGGCGGTCCGCGCCCCGGCCCACCGGGTGTTCAGGCAGGTGCTGCAGGCGGCCCGGGTTCCCCTGGCCGCCCCCAGCGCCAACCGGTTTGGCCGCATCAGTCCCACCGCCGCGGCGCACGTGCTTGCTGAGCTGCACGGCCGGATTCCCCTGATCCTGGACGGTGGTCCCACCCGCATCGGCCTGGAGTCGACCATCGTGCGGCCGACCGGGGAACGCCTGGAGATCCTCCGCCCCGGCCCGGTCACGGCTGAGGCATTATGTGATTTCGGGGAAGTGGTTTCCCTTGCGCCGGCCGCATCGGGACCGGTTGAAGCGCCGGGACAACTGCCGAGTCACTACGCGCCGAATCGCCCGGTAATCCTGATTGATCGCCCTGACGAGATTACCGGCCCCCGGCGCGCTGCCCTCCTGGCCTGGGGTGCCCTACCCGAAACCGGTGACTTTGCGTTTGCCGCATCCCTGAGCGAACACCAGGACCTTGCCGAGGGCGCCGCGCGTTTGTTCCGGCTGTTGCGCGAAGCCGACGACCGGCCCGGGGTCGAGGTGATTTACGTCCAACGGGTGCCCGAAAGGGGGATCGGCGCTGCGATCATGAACCGGCTCCGGCGCGCCGCGGCAAAGCGAGAACCCAGATGAAGAGTGGCGGGTAACGGGTAATGGGTGTCGGGTAAAGTTCGGAGTTCGGTCACACGGCGGGCACAGCGGGTCCGGCGGGCGCAACGTAAGAGTTCACACGGCGAACACGGCGGACCACGGCGAACACGGCGGGAAGAGGGGGAAAGAGTTCGGAGTTCGGAGTTCGGAGTTCGGAGTTCGGAGTTCGGAGTTCGGAGTTCGGAGTTCGGAGCGGCAGCATGGGGGGTGGGTGCGAGTGTCAACCTTCGAGTTGCCAGGTCTTCTTAATCTGCGTCAATCTGTGTAATCTGTGGATGTTTTCTCTGTTCTGCGTTCTCTGCGTGTTCTGCGGATGATTTAATCTTTCCGCCGTGTTCGCCGTGTGAACTCTTACGTTGTGCCCGCCCGATCGCTGTGCCCGTGGTGTGACGGCACTCGACACCCGGCACCCGGCACCCGACACTCTGTCATGATTAACAACCCGGTGCTTTCCTCCATTCCTTGGCCGGGGCGAAAACTGTTCGGCGTTCTCGGGCTGATCGCGATTCTGATTTTTGGCCTGTGCTACTACGGTTCTTATGCATTGTCCGGCCTCGACATCATGGGTGAAGGAGGAACGGTGGCCGTCATCGCCCAGCGCATTCTCCAGGGACAACGCCCGATCGTGGACACCTTTCTAGGCTATAATCTCCTCTGGTTTCTGCCCATCGTGGGATTGTTCAAGATTTTCGGACCCAACTTTACTGCCGTCCGCCTTTTCTTTTTTGCCCTGTGTACCCTGACCGCGTTGCTTGGGTACCGGGCGGTGCTGCGGTCCACCGGCCGGGTTTGGCTGGCCGCGGTGGTCGGGGTGCTGCTCGTGCTCGTGCCCGGCATGCAGTTTCGCAACTACATGGGCTTCCTGGGGGTGGCTAACCTTGCCTGTCTGCTGGAAGTATTTGTTCTGCCGCAGCCGCGCCTTCGCGGTCGGCTCGCCTGGGCCGCAGTTGCCGCCGCCATGCTCGGGATCACGTTTCTCATTCGGATTGACCTGGGCATTTTCTTTCTGCTCATCGCGCTGGCGGGAATCGTGCTTAACCTGGGCCTGGGTCAAGGCGGCCGGGCGGCTCGCCTGGCGACGTCAGGCGTCTTCCTGGTCCTGATCCCGGGAATGTTCATCGCCACCCATGAACCGGTGGACGTTTATGCCGCCCGGCATGGGTTCCGGGCCCAGTTCCGGGCGCAATACGAATATTACGTCTCGTACCTGGCGGCCCGGTTCCACGATCTGGCGACGAAGCTGCAACCCAACACCACCGACTGGCGTTCACCGCGAGCTGGACTCTCCGTCAGGCCGGCACTGCAGCCGGTTGCCGGCACGCCGGCGACGGGCGCCGCCGACAACCCTCAAAACGGCAGGACGGTTCAGGATGACACGACCCTGCAGGAAGGCAAAGCGGAGGTCGACCGCCGCATGCGTCCGCTCCCGCCGTTGCGTGACGTCTTCTTGGCCGAACGTTCCAAACAGCGGGAACTGGCGTTTATCATCTACTACCCGGTGTTCGCCGCCGGTTTGATCGGAACGGTGCTGGCCGGCCTGTTCGTGCTCGCGTTTCGCCGCCCGTCTGTCCGGGCCTCGCTCTTTTCATTGTTCATCGCGCTGGCCTCAACGTTGACCCTGTTTCCGCAATACCTCTTTTTCCGGCCGGATCCGCCGCACGTGAGTGAAATGATGTGCCCGTTTATGGTGTTCGCCGGCCTGGCGGCCGCCCCGGCGCTGGCCCGGTGCAGGAAGTCGCGGCCGGCCTGGCTCAGGATCATGGCTTCGGTCTGGCTGCTCCTTACGGCGGTGCATCTGGGTATCTACACGCGTTACGGGCTCGGCCGGCCTTCCATGGGCTCAATCGCCATCAAGCAACCCCACGAAGTGAAGTTCACCGCCGATAACGGCGTCGTTGCATACCTTCCCCCGGATCAGAAAATGCAGTTCCAGCAACTCTACCGGTTAATTCATCGCTACGCCGCGCCTGACGATTATGTGATCTGCTATCCGTACGGGCCAACGGTTAACTTTATGACCAACCGGCCGTCCTACCAATGGAACCTGTACGTTGACAACGTAACCCGGCCCGATGGCTTTGATGCTTTTGCCATCGGCCAGATTGAGCATTACCGCCCGGCAGTCGTGCTGGTGGACGATGTACCGATGAACGAAACTCCGTCCTCCCGCTTCAGCGTTTGGGCGGCGCCGACTCTGGCCTACCTCCGGCAACATTACCATTACGCAGGATTCTACGTCCGGAACGAGGTTTACGTGCGCGACTTCAACCACGTGGAGAATGCCACAAATGCCACAAGCGGAAAAATGCCACAAATGGAGGAGGTGTCGAGTGCCGGGTGCCGGGTGTCGGGTGTCGAGTCGAATGCCACGAGTAACCGGCATCTCTATCTGTGGCATTCTGCTTTACCACGCCGGTGACCTTCCTTGATTCGTCAGCCGTGTAATCTCAAGAAGAAGGGCCCCAAATCAGGTGCTCTTCCATTCGCGGCATTTCACCCGGCACCCGGCACCCGCTCCTCGTTACCCGCCACTTCTTCATTTGTGGCATTCTCTTCTGCCAGCCCGCGTAGCGTCGCCAGGTTCTTCACGTCTTCCTCCAGATCGGATTGTTTGGGGGTTTCCAACACTTTCGGCACGGCGCGAAATTCCGGGGCGGTGATGATTTCGCGGAACGGTTCCAAACCGATTTTACCCGTGCCGATGTGCTCATGGCGATCGACGCGGGAATTAAGCACGGTTTTGGAATCGTTCAGGTGCCAGGCGGCGAGCCGATCCGGGCCGATGATCCGGTCAAACTCCCTCATCATTTTCCAGAACCCTTTGGCGGTCGAAAGGTTGTACCCGGCCGCAAACAGGTGAGCGGTGTCCAGGCAGATGCATAGGCGTTCCGGGAAAAGGCAACGGCTGATGATGTCGGCGAGGTGCTCGAAGCTATACCCGAGGCAGCTGCCCTGCCCGGCCGTAATTTCGAGGGCGATTTTGCACTGCCCCTGGGGCAGGCCTCCAAAAACGGAGTCAAGGCTCCGGGCGACGCGGGCCAGGCCTGCGGCCTCGCCCTCTCCCAGATGCGCGCCGGGGTGCAACACCAAAAAAGGCAGTTGTAGCTGATCGGCGCGCACCAGCTCTTCGTGGAGGCTCCGCAGCGACTTTTCCATAAACTCGGCCTTGTTCGTTCCAAGGTTGATCAGGTAGCCGGTATGGCCGAACACGGAGCCGGGGCGGTCAGGGTACCGGCGAAAGCGGGTTACCTCCGCTTCCGGGAACGGGTCGGCAAACCATTGCAGATTGTTCTTAACAAAGATCTGAACGGCGGTGCAGCCGATCGAACGCCCGCGCTCGAGCGCTTTGACCGGTCCGCCGGCGATGGACATGTGCGCTCCGACCAGCGGCAGAGGTTGGGGCGTTCGTGGCATTATCCGCCGTGACATTCTCTTCACTCCGTCATTTGTGGCATTTTTCCGAGACCCGACACCCGACACTCGAAACCTCCTCCATTTGCGGCATTCTCTCCCGTCTCCCAGACCGGTTCGGCCAGCGTGCCGCTCACCCGTACGTTGAGGCGGCCGTCGTAATTTCCGGACAGGTCGAGGGAAGCCCCGAAGAGCTGGATCGCGCCACTTAGATCGAGGTGATGCGGGCCGGATGCGAACTGCAACCGGGGCACGCGCAGGGTACCGTGCTCACCATTGACCTGGAGGGCAACGTCGATCGCGTCGCCGAATTGCAGCGACCGCAAGAGCGGCAGGAATGCGCGCAGGGGGGCGGCCTGCTGGAGCTGAGTGCCACGCGCAGTGAGGTCGGCCTGGAAACCCAGAGGATCGTCGGCCGCGGCCGCAAATTCCACCGTCCCGGACAAGCGGCCGGCCGGCCCTAACAGCGAGCCGACGTCGCTGCAGGGGATGTCCGACAGCTGCATGGCTGACCGCTGCAGTTCCAGATCGGCGCCGATCTCAAGATCGGCTATCCAGGTGCCGCCGCCGGCCCGGCCATCAAAATGAACGCTGGCCGGCTGGCCGGGCCGCCAGTTAACCGCGGCATCAGCCGAGTCAAACCGCAGCTGCTGCCCCGCCAAACGGTAGGTAAACGGCGCCTGGACCGAGAGGCGCGCGTGCCCGCCGTCCTGGTCACCCTCGGCGACGACGGCCGGATTCTGTTCGAACCTGAACCCTTCGAGCTGCCGGCTCAGCTCGGGGCGCAACCAGGTGGCGAGGGCTACCGGCGAAACTTTCGCCTCGAGTGACTTGAGCGTCAGGGCGCCGTTCCCGGCGTCGAACGCGAACGCACCCGTGCAATCCCCGTCGTCACGTGCAATGCGTACGGCGTCAAAGTTTATGACGCCGTCCCGGACCTGGAACCGGGCGCTGCCGGAATTAAAGGACACGCCCCGGAACTTCGTGTGGCCGAGCCAGATCTGGCCGCTGCCGGTGAGCCGGTCCGGAAAGGGAGCGTCCCCCCGGAGATTGACCTGCAGGACCGGCGAAGCCTGGAATTCCCATTCGGCCAGCCGTTCCTGGAAGGAAGACGCCAGCAGCGGGGCAAGCGCCTGCGGGTCGATCCCGGACTGCAGGCGAAGCCGAAACTCGCCCGGCCGCCGCAAAACTTCACCGGCCAGGGTACCCGTCCGGTGACCGACTTCAGCGTCGGTCAACATCCAGGTCAGGCCGTCTTTGGAGAAGTTGGCATGCAGGCTTAGGAAACCGACTCCGCGATAAACGAACTGATCGCACGCGACGCTGCCCAGGAAGCGGACGTGCCCGTCGGCCCGAACCGCGCCGCTCAACTCGACCTGCGGTCCGCGCGGAAAACTCCAGTCACGGGCCCACAGGCACCGGGGATCAGGACCGAGAAGCGCCGGCAGATCCAGGCTGGTGCGGACCTGGAAGGTTTTGTCGCCTGAAACGAAGTCCCATGAGCCCGAAGCCAGCGCCTCGCCTTTGGCGTCGCGCAGGTGCATCCGGCGCACTTCGAGCCGCTGTTGTTCGACCTTGAATTCCGCGCTGACGTCTTCCAGCCGGTAGCCGAGGCGCTCAATCTGCCTGGCCTGGAAGGACCCGTCCTCAATGCGCAATGAAGCCAGGTCGGCCATGTCCCCCTGGAACGTAAAGTTCAATTGCGGCGGCCCTTTCGCCGAACGCAGCCGCTGAATCTCGCCGATGATACCGCTCAGGAACCGGTCGTTGCTGTGCGGCCTGGCATTTGCATCCGGGGAGAGGCCGCTGAAATTTTCGGGATTGATCAGGGTTCCCGAAGCGGTGCAGCGGATGCCGAGAACGTCGCCACTCAGCTGGCGGATTTCGATCCGGCCGGGTATGAAGTAAATGCGGGCCTGCACGCTGCCGGCATAAAGACGCAGGGAGCCGTCGCGGTTCGGCTGGAGTGGGATCAACAGCCGCGCGTCACGCAGGTCGACCGCGTTCAGGGCCGGTTCGTGCTGGAAAAGCGCTGCGTAATTGATGTCGAGTGAGAGGTTACTCACCTGCGCGAGCAGGTTGTCCATGGCCTCGTCCTCAAAGATGTCAACATCCTGCGCGACGAGCCCGCGGAACGGGTCGAGGGTCAGCCGGCGTACGTTGATGACGAGGCCGAAACGTTTGAACTCGTGGGCCAATAAGGCGCGCCAGCGGCGGCCAAAACCTTTGTCATAGGCGTAGTAGCCGGCCCAGCTCAAGCCGGCCAGGGTCAACGCGACCACCAACCACCGGTACGCCGAGAGTAAACGGGCGAGCTTCACGTGAAACAAAAATTTGTCAGCACCCAATCCCGGAGGCAACCGCGATTCGTATGAGGTATGAACGGGGGAGGCTTTTCATGAATGAATAACCTGGTGCAAATTGGTTTGCCAAGCGGGCACATAAGCTGCTAAAGAATAATTCCCGATGATTCAACCGAATTGTCGGGCACGCTTTACGGCGGACGATTTCGGGTTCATGGTCCGTGCGCTCACGAAGCATGAACCTCAGGCCGTCAGCTTGGTCGATTTGCTGACCGACGCAGAAACGCGTGACCAGATTCTCGACCACGAAGTGCTCGTCCGTGCGGTGCTGGAAAACCCATCCAATCTGACCATTTCTCCGCAGTTCTACTTTTATATCTTAGCCAGGCTTGCCTTAAAACGCTCAGGGATAACTGATCGGAACCTGGCGGATTACGTGGCGGCGCTGCTTGAGGATTTCACACGGACGCGCCGGCTTCAGGGCTTGATGGAAAACGTGCAAAGCACCTATGTCTCCGACCTGCTGCTGGCACTCCGCAACGCGAGCTCTTTTGAAACCTTCCTGATCCGGACGCACATCGGTAATTACGCCCTGTTCATCACCGGCATTTTCCATGACAACGTCGAGCGGCGCAGTTTGCGCGGGGCGCCGTCGTGTGCGTTTTACGAGGACATGGGGCGCCGCAGTTTTCAAGTGGTGGCTTCGCACCAGGTGGCGCGGCGTTTCGAAATGAGTGACCTGTTCGAAAACCTGGCTGACCAGTTTCATCATTGCCGGGTGGCCCTGAACCGGCTGGCCGAAGAGTTGTTAGATTTAAATGGTGACCATCGGATGCCTTCATTTGGATGAACCCGACTTTGTTCAGTGAAGTTCAGCGTTTGTTCGAGCGCACCTATGCGAGCGCCGGCATTAATCTTGAGGAATGCCTGATAGATCGATCGCGTTGCGCCCATCTAACCAGGCTCGCCGGCGCTTCTGCGTGCGAGTTGAACGATCTGGCGCGCACCTTTTTGCGGACGGCCGACGACCGCCTGTACGTAGGTATTTATTATTCAAGCTGGTTGATCGAACAGCTCGAGCGGCACGATCCCCGGTTAGGTTTGTCCGACTCGAATATCCGGTCACTGATCATGTTCGTCGAAGAGATTAACCACGCGTTGCACGCCGCACTGCAGTTTAAAGCCGGTCTGCGCCAGATTGCCGCTGAGGATTTTGCACGCAACCTTGAGCTTCAGGGTTTGGTTGACACCTACCTGGTGCTCTTGTTGTTCGTGGCGTTTTTCCGGCGTACCCAACGGGTTTCACGGGCCGACCGGCGGTGGCTCAGGTTTCATCTCTTTGAATGCCAGGCCCCGGACGCTTACAAGGATGAGAACCTGCGGGCGCGATACCTGGAGACCGGCGAACTGGCGGCATCGTACACCCATTTTCTTGATACCTTGAATGGCGCGCGCCGGCTGGAAGAGATTCGAAACTTTCACTCTTTAAGCTATGAACAGAAGAAGCGCCACATCCTTGCGCTGATTAATCGTCCGCAGGAACCCTAGCAACAGGACCGGCGGTGCGATGGACGCTTGGGTCTTGTCTTGTATATGCGCCGTTCACCGTTCATGGTGCAGCCATGCCGGCAGCGGCCCGTCTGATTGTGACCGGTGACGACTTCGGCGCGAGCAGCCGAGTCAATGAAGCGATCCATCGCGCCTACGAAAGCGGCCTGTTGCAGCAGGCCAGCCTGATGGTTTCGGGGTTTGCCGCGGCCGAGGCGGTGCGCATCGCCAAACGATGCCCGGGGTTAACCGTGGGCCTGCACCTTACTTTATGCGCCGGCCACGCGTTGAGGGCGTCTCGATTGACGGACGCCAGCCGCCGTCTGCCGGCCAGCCCGCTTGTGGCCGGTTTGCGGTATGCCGTTGACCCCCGCTGGGAACACGACCTTGCCGGTGAGATCGAAGCGCAATTCACCGCCTTTCGCCGGCTTGGCCTCGGCACTGCTTATTGGGACGGTCACTGTCACCTGCACCTGCATCCAAAGATCTTCGGGCACGCCGCCCGCAGCGCGGGTAGCGGTTTCAGTTACGTGCGGCTGGTACGGTCTCCACTGCCCGGAAACATTCTGGAACAGGTCTTCAACCGGTTGAGTGACGATGCACTCCGCCGTTTACAGGGCAGGCGACCGCTTGCCTGCGCAGACGCCCTTTATGGATTACGGTACAGCGGACGAATGAACACGGAGAATTTTCTGGCCTGCGTTCGTTCCATTCGACCCGGCCAGCTGGCCGAGATCTATTATCATCCGGGCGCGGAGACCGTTGAACCCGACCCCGACATCATCCTGGAAGCGATCCGGCACCGCGGCGTTGTCCTCTGCTCAAGCCGGGCGGTGCGCGCCCCGGTAAACTCGTAGGCATGCGTGTGACCAACCACAGCCTTGACGGGTGCCCCCTGGGGGTGGTTGGTCCGACGCGTACGATGGCCATACGTTACTGCTGAGGCGAAGCCGCTGCCTGATCCCCCTGCGGTGATCGTGAGTGAGGCATGCTCAGTGAAACAAAACGTTTGACAGCCTGCTTACACCCCTTCTGAGGATGGTTGAGCCGGTTTTAGCCCCGAAGGGGCGGCAGAACCTAGC
This sequence comes from Verrucomicrobiota bacterium, assembly GCA_019247695.1. Lineage (NCBI taxonomy): Bacteria > Pseudomonadati > Verrucomicrobiota > Verrucomicrobiota bacterium. The sequence goes on from JAFBAP010000094.1 coordinate 41,130, forward strand.
CCAGGGTTTTACCCTGGGAACGCCATCCCCCTCAGCGTTGAGCCCTCCTAAGGCGTCACGCCTGTACGCCCATCCTGACAAACACCCGCCCCGCCGGGTTGGATTTGCTGAAGGGGCGGCAGAAAATGCGAGCGACACCTTCTGCCGGCCCTTCAGGCCTCCGACGAGGAAGAGGGCCGCTTCCCAGGGTAAAACCCTGGGCTAGGTTCTGCCGCCCCTTCGGGGCTAAAATCGGCTCGGTCGGCCGGAGCAAGCAAGGCCACCGGCCACCCCCTCTGGCCGTCTCACTCGCGCAACGAGCCGCTCAACCAACTTCAAAACCGGTGTAGGGTGGAGGGCGTGGATGACTCTGCGCGCGGCGGATCGCATTCGCCTTCCGGTTCGGTTTCCATCGCCCCTTCCAGCAAACACACCGGACAGCCCGTGCCGTCGCCTCGGGCCGGATAGGGCGGTGCCGCAGGCTGGGCAGGCTCGAGACACGTGCATCGAAACGTTCGGGTTCATGGCGCAGCGGGTCCCCTTGGTCTACACGATGGCCGCGGCCTGTGCCTTAACGCGCTCCCGCTCGAATCGATCAAGTCCGTACCGGTCGTAAAATTCGGCCGGTGCATCGTGGGCCCCCAGAATGGCGGCCATTTCGTGGTGGAAACGTTCCTCAATCACGGGTTCTCGGAATGGCTGCGCCTGCTGAGGATCCTTCTGCAAGTCATACAGCACGGTGCCCCGCTCCGGCTCGAATCGCAACGCACCCCGCGTCGCGAGGTGCTGCGGCTCCTTGAGGGCGTTCACGCGCAGCACCGGCATGCCTTTGGTGAAATCAAAAGGCGGCGCCAACTCCGCCGTCCGCAGCTCCTCGGCCGTAAAAAGGGAGCGCAGGTCCATGGGCATCAGCGTGTACTGGTAGAGGCCGGGTGCGTAAAGGTCAGGCGGGTAGAGGTAGTGAACGTAACGTCCATCGCACGCACCTAACGGGCCACCAAACATGCCGAACAGGCAGGTTGTCCGAAACCCTCGGTCCTGGGCCAGGAGGGGGAGCAGCGAATGACCCTGCACTTCCTTAGGTATGTCTACCTCGAAGCAGTTTAAAAAGGTCGGCATCAGGTCGATCGTTTGCGTCAACGCCTGGCGCCGCGATCCCCCTTCGCCGGCGTGGGCGGGATGGTAAACGAGCAACGGGATATGGGAAATCTCCACGTAGTATGGCATCCGATTTTTGCCCCACCACTCGTGTTCCGCGAGCAGGAATCCGTGGTCGGTGGAGAGAATCAAAATGGTGTCATTCCACAACCCGTGCCGGTCGAAAGCATCGAGCAACTTGCCGAAATAATGGTCGCTCATGGTCACGAGCGCGGCGTAGTTTGCCCGAATCTCGGCGATTTCCAATGCGCTATCGGTCGCCCGCTCGTACTGCGGCCAGTCCAGCACTTTCCCGGTATACCCGGTCGGGTACAGGTCTCGAAAGCGCGGAGGGGCATCAAAGGGTTCGTGCGGGTCGAAGCACTCCACCTGCAGGAACCAGGGCCCGGCGGTGTGGTTGAGCTCCAGGAATTCCAAAGCCGCCGCAAAGCAATTTGGTCCCGGCATGGCCGCTTCGTCGCGCATCCATTGACGGTTAATGACATTTTGCCGATGGGGACTGACCGGGTCGAAGCGGTACTGCTTCGCTGAGTATTTCTCTCGGAAGCGTTCCAGCGGGGGCTGGACCATCGCCTTCCAGGCGTCATCCTCCTGCCCCCGGAAGAACTCCCAGCTCTGGAAACGCCCGTGGTAGGTGGCGCCGCCGTCTTTGAAGTAATGGAGGTGGTCGGTGATCAAGTGGGTGTAGACGCCGGCAGCCCGCATCAGCGCGGGGAACGAATTGTCGAAGGGCTCAAGCGGTCCCCAGGGCCGGTGCATGAAACTGAGCCGGCCGGTATGGAGGTCGCGCCGGGCCGGCATGCACGGGAGGCTGCCGACGTAATGGCGGTCGAAAGCGACGGCGCGCCGGGCGAAGCGGTCAAAGTTCGGGGTGTGCACGCCGTTAGCCCCGTAGCAGCCGAGCGCGGTGCGGTTCAATGAGTCAAAAAGGACAAAAACCGTGTTCAAACGATGCATCGTGTGCGGACCGAAGTTGCGGGTTAGAGGCAACGCCACAGGCCGTTATTGAGGCCGTTCCTCGCGGGTCGGAACCGGCGACGGCGTCCAAGCCCCTTGCTTGCCGGCGAATGCGCGGCCCGCTGCCCGCCGAGGCCGGCAGGACGCGGGGCCAAGCCGAAAACGCGCGCCCTAGCGGAGTTCACGTCCCTGGATAAACGCTTCCGTCTTCTGTCGGGCTTCGTCGTCGCTGAACTGGCGGGGCGGCGATTTCATGAAGTAACTGGAGGCGCTCTCCAACACGCCGCCAATCCCGCGGTCCATCGCGAGCTTGGCGCAACGCACGGCATCGATCACGACGCCGGCGGAATTGGGCGAATCCCATACCTCCAGTTTCAACTCACAGTTGAGCGGAACGCCCCCAAAGGTGGTGCCTTCCATGCGGATGTAGCAGAATTTGCGGTCTTCGAGCCAAGGGACAAAATCGCTGGGTCCCACGTGAATATTTCGCTCGGCGATCCGCTCGTCGCCAAGCTGGCTTACCACCGCTTGGGTTTTCGAAATCTTTTTGGATTCCAGCCGTTCCCGCTCGAGCATGTTTAAAAAGTCGGTATTGCCCCCGAAATTGAGCTGGTAGGTCCGGTCGAGCTGCACGCCGCGTTCCCGGAAAAGGTTGGTCAACACGCGGTGCACGATCGTGGCGCCCACCTGGCTCTTGATGTCGTCGCCGATCAAGGGGAGCCCGCGCTGCTCAAAGCGTTTGCGCCAATCCTTGTCGGACGCGATGAAGACGGGAATGCAATTCACAAACGCGCAACCGGCTTCCAGGACCTGTTCGGCGTACCATCGGCTGGCCACCTCGGAGCCCACCGGGAGGTAGGACACGACGACGTCCGTCCGGGTGTCCCTGAGGATCTGGACGACGTTTTCGGGGTCCCGGGCGGTGGTTGGAACCGCTTTCTTCAGATACTTTCCGAGCCCATCGTGGAGCGGGCCCCGGTACACACGGGCGGCGGTTACGGGAACATCGGCGAACTTGTGGGTGTTATTCGGGCTGGCGAAGATGGCTTCGGCCAGGGGCCGGCCCACCTTGGTTTCATTGACGTCGAAGCCCGCCGTAAACTCGACGTCGCGAATGCGGTAGGGGCCCACAATCGGGTTCATGAGTCCGGGTACTCGCCGGTTCGCGTCGACGCTTTGGTAATACTCGACGCCTTGGACCAGGGAGGAGGCGCAGTTGCCTACGCCGATGATGGCCACGCGTACTTTTTTCTGATTCGTGGTAGGGGAAGTGGAGGTTGGGTTCATGATTTGTATGGATTTTGATAGTTGCATATTTATGCATTGGGGGTCTGGAGCCTCGCGGATAGATGCATCACCCCGCCGGTCAGGGCCGTTGGGGTGAGGCGCTTGCCCACGAACCTTTGAACGGGGACGGCGGGCGGCGCGCCGAGGTAGAAAGGCCTTCGTCCTTGGAGGCCAGGATGCTGCGGATCAGGGACGTGGTGAGGACGACGGCACCGCCCAGCACAGACCAACCCGACGGACACTCATGCGCGGCGAGCATCACCCAGACGGGGTTCAAGATCGGCTCAACCATGGTGATTAACGTGGCGTCGAGCGCCCTGACTTCCCGGATCGCACGCGAGTAGAGCACGTAGGGCACTCCAAGGGAGAGCCCGCCCAGCAACAGCAGCCACAGCGCGTTGTGCCCCAGGTTGTGGGCTGGGAACATCCAGGGACTGGCGACGGCAAGGGTCAGCAGGTTGCCCAGTTGGGCCACGGCTTCGGGGCAAGCCGTGCGCGCCCGGCGCATCAGCATGATCAGCCACGCCGAGCAAAACCCGCTGCCCAGGCCCGCCAAAACGCCCCAGCGGCTTTGCAGGTCGAGTTCATTGCAAAAAAACAGGGCCACCCCGCCCAGTGCGAGGCCGATAAGCGCCCAGTCCCGTCGCCGGGTGCGCTCACCCAGCAGCCAGGGACCAATCAGCGCGATATGGAGCGGGGCCGTGTAGTGGAGGAACACGGCGTTGGCCGCCGTGGTTAATTTTGTGGCGATCACGAACAGGAACATCACGGCCGCGTAGGCCAGGGCCCCGGGCACCGCACCCCAGGTGAGCTGGCGCAATGCCTGCGGCTTGGCCACGGCAAGGACGGCGAAGGCAATCAGGCCACGGGCGCCGGCGATGGCCACCGGGTTCCAATCGATGAATTTGACCCAGAGGCCGCCGAGCGACCAGAGGACCGCAGTCATGAGCAGCAATACCACGCCTTTTTTCATAATTTTACCCAGGGAATCGAGGTCGGTTTGCGGAGGATTCGTGCTTTGGAGCCTAAGCAGGCCGCAGGATCGGGAGCGGTTCTTGACGGATGGCCGGAAGGCTCAGGGGGCTGCCAAACCAGAGGTAAGCGTTCGCATTCATGGCGGTTTACAAACCGCTTCAGCGCTAAAGGTTTCAGAAGGGCTGCATCGGATTTGACTTTTTTTATCGCCCGAAAGTTTTATAGAGGGTCTGGAGGAAGGAGTTTTGTATCGCCCGTATGGACCCGAAGGACAGCCCCGAGGCGTACAGCCCGGCGGGCTTTGAGCCCACCCGCTGGACCGTGGTGCTCGATGCGGCCCAAAGCGCGGCCCCGGGCGGCCCGCAAGCGCTGGCCCGGCTGTGCGCGCGCTACTGGCGACCTTTGTACACCTTTGCCCGGGGGCAGGGCCACAGCCCCGAGGACGCCCAGGACTTGGTCCAGGGCTTCTTTGCCCACCTGATCGAGCACCGCGCCCTGCGCAGCGCCGACCGGGCCAAGGGCCGCTTTCGATCCTTTTTGCTGGCCTCTTTTCAGCATTTCATGGCCAACGAACGCCGCCGGGCCCGTACCGAGAAACGCGGCGGGCATGCCGAAGTGCTGCGCCTGGACTGGCAGGACGAGGAGGGACGCCTGGGCTTTGAACCCCAGGACCCCCTTACCCCGGAGGTCCTCTACGACGCGCGCTGGGCGTTGCTGGTCTTGCGGCGCGCTGCCCTCAAGCTCGAACAAGAACAGGCGGCGGCGGGCCGGGGCGAGGCCTTCGGAACCCTCAAAAGTTTTCTGGGGGACGAAGGCACCCGGGCCAACCTTTCGTATGAGGAGGCTGCCCGCAGGCTGCAGGTGGGGCTGCCTGCCTTGAAGACGCTCGTCCACCGGTTGCGCCGGCGGCATGCGGAGCTGGTGCGCGCCGAAGTGGAGGGCACGCTGGAGGACCCGGCGGAGGTCGACGCCGAGCTGCGGGCCTTGCGCGAGGCGCTTTTGGCGGCCCGGGGTCGCGTGGAAGCCTGACAAGGGGCGCTTTGGGGGAAACGGCGATTAACGCGGAGGCGGACCCCTTGCCCGAAGCCCCGTCGAGCCGGGCGGCTCAGGCCTGCTGCCCGTCCTGCGGCACGCCCTACCCGGCCGGGGCGAAGGGCCTGGGCTGCGCGGTCTGCTTATTGCAGGGGGCGCTAGGGGTTGAATCCGCAACCGAAGGCTGCCCGGGGGGTAACGGGCCTTGGCTGTCGGAAGAAGGCCGCTTTGGCCATTACGCACTGGTGCGGCGCGCGGACGGCGCCTTCGAGGAACTGGGCCGGGGCGCCATGGGCGTGACTTACCAAGCCATCGACACCGTCCTGGGTCATGCCGTGGCGCTCAAAGTACTCGAGGCGCCCCTGGCGGCCCGCACCGACGCACGGGAGCGTTTCTTGCGCGAGGCCCGCGCCGCCGCGCACCTGCGCCACCCCCACGTCGCCTCGGTCCTTTATTACGGGGTGCGCAAAAGCGATGGCCAATGCTTTTACGCCATGGAACTGGTCGAAGGCGAGACCCTGGAAGCCCGGCTGCGGCGCGAAGGGCCGCTGGACGCGCCCGAAGCGTTGGCAATCGTCACGCAGGTCGCCCGTGCGCTGGTCGCGGCCGAGGCCCAAGGGCTCGTGCACCGGGACTTGAAACCTTCCAACCTGATGCTGGTGAAGGGACCGGAATGGCTCGTGAAGGTCATCGATTTTGGCTTGGCTAAGGCAATGGTGGCCGGTCCGGAGGAGAGCGCCCTAACCTGCGGCGGTTTTGTGGGCACGCCCGCCTTCGCCAGCCCCGAGCAGTGCGCCGGGGGGCAGGTTGACGCCCGTTCGGACCTTTATGCGTTAGGCGTGACGCTCTGGCAAGCGCTCACCGGGCAGGTGCCTTTCCGCGGTTCTGCGGCCGAGGTCATTGGGATGCATCGGCGCGCGCCCTTGCCGCTGGAGCGCCTTCAAGGCGTGCCTCAACCGGTGGTGGTCTTGATCCGAAAATTATTGGAGAAAAACCCGGCGCGGCGGTTGCAGACCCCGGCCCAGCTCCTGCAGGCGCTGGCAACGGTCACGGCCGCCGTTGAGGAGGACCGTACCCTCACCCAGCGCGGGTTACGCCCAGCGTCGGCGATCGGTGGAGGGGCTATCACCCGCAAGAAGCCGTCCATACGACGAGGGCCGAAGGAGATTTGCGTCGCCCGGCTGCCCGTGACCACGAGCCAAGTCTTCGGCCGGGAGGCGGACCTGGCGTTTCTGGATGCCGCCTGGGACGATTGGAAGGTCAACGTCGTTTCCGTGGTGGCCTGGGGCGGCGTGGGCAAGTCCGCACTGGTCAACCATTGGCTGCGGCGCTTGGCGGCCAAGGGTTACCGTTCGGCGGACGGGGTGTTCGGCTGGTCGTTTTACCGGCAAGGCACTTCCGGGGAAGGGACCTCGGCCGATGAGTTCCTTGACGCAGCCTTGAGTTGGTTTGGCGACCCAGACCCTCGGCGGGGCTCAGGTTGGGAGAAAGGCGAACGGCTGGCGCGGCTCATCGCCCGGCGACGCACGTTATTGGTACTCGACGGTTTGGAGCCGCTGGAATTGTGATATGCTCCTGCGTTCCTAATGCGCGCTCGATCCCGAGCGCCAAACTACACCCCCGAACCAAAAGGAGCACCATGAATCGCATCATTTCGGCTGTTGTCACGGCGTCAGCGCTGATTTTCGGAGTTTTTCTGCCCAGAGGCGAGGCGGTCGCGCAAACGGCCAAGGATCTTGTGGGGACGTGGACGCTCGTTTCCATCACGCGAGAGCAGGACGGCAAGAAGACCGATTTTTTTGGTCCCAATCCGCAAGGCCAGGCAATTTTCGAGCCAAATGGCCGCTTTTCCATAATGTTTATTCGTTCCGATGTTCCTAAATTCGCGTCCAACAATCGCGAGGCAGGAACTCCAGAAGAAAACAAGGCAGCCACGCAGGGGAGCCTTGCCTACTTCGGCACGTACTCGGTAAGCGAGGCAGATCATACACTCAACTCTCACCTTGAGGGCAGTACGTTCCCAAACTGGAGGGGAGCCGATCAGAAACGAGTTCTCAAAATTTCCGGGGACGAACTCACCTTGATCAATCCTAGATCATCCGCGACTGGAAGCGCTACCTCGGTCTGGAAGCGCGCCAAATAGGCGAAGTATCTAGTGGGTCAGTTGTCGAAGTTGTTGGCATTGATTGGTCCGCGGATTGCGCGACGGCGGTGAAACTGGCGCCCGCGCTGAGGGCCAAGCGCGCGCGAGCCCGGGCAACGTGGGCTGCGGGTTCCCCGGGCCCGCGCTAAGAAGCCCGTTAATTCTGCCTGGTCTTAGTTCGGTTACGGCGCGCGATGGTTGCTTGTGGGCCCGGCTTATGCCCGAGGCCCGTGAGCTTCCCGCTTATACCATTTCGACGGCCATGGAGGTAGGATCTTGTTTCCCAGGTGCCCGGCCCGCGTTACATCTAACAGACCGTATAAACGGCCCAGGCCCAAAGGGCTCGCCCCTCTAGGGCTCGATCGTGATTTGACGGTTACCCAGGGCAAACCCTGGGCTAAGTTCCTTTGGCCCTTCAGGCCATCAAACCGTCTGCGGGCCCGTTGGGCCTAAGACCGAGTCAACCAGCTACGGAGCATCCTGCGGTGCCGACGCCCTCTCCAGCCGGCATTCTACCGAGACAACTCTCTGAATGGTATTAATGGCCACAACTTTGACAAATGACCCACCAGGAGTGGGTAATGCGCCACGTTGTTTCAGGAACGTCTGGCTAACCCCATCGCCGGCGCAGCTTTTCAAAAAATTCCTCGCCGTCGATGGGTTTCACCCTGCCGCTTTTGAGGTCGTCGTAGCGGCTGTCGAACGTTCCGCGGATCTGACGCACGCCGTCAAAATAGTCCGCGACCACATCCTCAAGCAGGTCGTCGGTTCCGTGCTCGTATTCATCCTTATGAGCTGTCCGTGATCGCCGCCGGCCGGCAATAACGCCGTCAACGCATCGCGCGCATCCAAACCGGCGACGTCCGCGTTTGACCTGTACGCCTGGTTCTCATACAACCCGCTAACCCATGAAGATCTGGATCAACCGTGCCGGCCAAAACCTTGGAACGTTTGCGTTAGAGGAAGTGCAGCGCGGCCTGGACCAGGGACAATTCGTGCCGACGGACCTGGGCTGGCATGAGGGCATGGAGACCTGGAAACCGCTTGCGGAGTTTCCAGATCTGCGAATGCCGCCGTCTGAACCGCCGCCGCCACCCGTTGCCGTGCCGGCCGGCGTCCAACCGGTCCCGGCCGGCAGCGGGCCCCGGCCGGCTTGGGAACGACGGCATGAGGTCGGGGTGGTACGCGCCTATTTTCTTACCATCCGCGAGGTGCTGTTTGAGTCGGGCATCACCTTTGCGAATTTTAATCCGAACGCAAATCTCCTGGAGCCGACGTGGTTTTTTCTGATAACCATCGCGATCCAAGCGGTGTTCGCCTTCGGGTTTCAGTTGTTGACGCTACCGCACAACCGGGCGGCACTCGACGTGCAAAGGCAGCTGAACCTGAGTCTGCTCGGCTTCCTCCTGCTGTTGCCTTTGCTGCTGGTCTTCGGCGTCCTGGTTACGCTGGTCGCCAACTTTGTCCTGGCCGGGCTTTACCATGCGGTGCTTAAGCTGCTCGGAGGCACCAGCCTTACTTACCGGGCCACTTACCGGGTGGTGACCTATTCGCACGCAGCCCAGATTTTCGGGGTGGTGCCTTGCCTCGGACCGATCGTGGCGATCGTCATGTTCCTGGTGGCCGCGAGCACCGGATTGCAGCGGGTTCATCAAACCCAGTACTGGAAAGCCGTGGTGGCGCTGGTTGTGCCGTACCTGCTTTGTTTCGGGCTGTTGCTGCTGATCTTCTCCGTGGTCGTCTCGGTCCTGGCAAACGCAGGCCATCAGCCGAATCCGTGAAGCACGGGGCGCTCATACGGATTGCGAATCGAACGGACCGTTTACAGGTTGCCGGGGGAACCGCTTTTTTGATGCGCATGGGGTTTCGTGGCCACACCAGGCGATCGCAGAGCTCCGCTTTTCAGCCGTGTGCGGCTGGACGGCGCCGCCCCATGCGCCTGCTGCTGCGACCGTTGGCACCCGGCGAGTTCGACCTTGACGCAGCGCTGTTTGCCGGCTCCCTCAGCTTCGCCACCGCCGTCCTGGTCTGGCATGGAGCCGGGCTCCCTTGGCCCCGGTGCTGGTGCCGGACCTGGACCGGGCTGCCTTGCCCTTTCTGCGGCGCAACCCATGCCGGCCTGGTCTTGCTGCACGGTGATGTCCTGGCTGCGATCCGGATCAACCCGCTGGTATCATTCGTCTACGCAGCCATCGGGCTTTATGACGTTTACGCCGCGTTGATCCTGGCAGCCGGTCACCGGCGGCTCCGACTGGATGGACTCAGCCAGCAGCGTGAAAAAGTCCTGCTGCTCGCCGGATTGCTCCTGGTGATGGTAAACTGGGCGTACCTGCTCCTCCGGGGCTGGCGTTGAGGCTATGGCCTGAACTTCAAACGTCGGGCTGACTTGCTCCTGGCTTGCGCAATACAGGTTCAGACAACCGAGGTCGGCCGCATGCATGGCTGCCAAGGCCAGTTCCGGCCGGTTGCAGTCGCGGCTCAGATGGCCGAGAACCACCCGCTGGAGCCGGTCTCCGGCCAACGACGCCACCACCTTGGCTGCCGCGACGTTCGAGAGGTGGCCATGCCGGGAAAGGATCCGCTGTTTTACCGACCAGGGCCGTTTGGCGTCGGCTTGCAGCATCTGCTCGTCGTGGTTAGTTTCGATTACGAGAAGGTCTACCTTGCGCAACCGCTGCAAAGCGAGTTTCGGCGCGTACCCCAGGTCAGTAAGAAACCCGATCGAACCGGCCGGATGGCATAAAACAAAGGCGACCGGGTCAACGGCGTCATGCGGCACATAAAACGATGAAATCTCGAGGTCGCAGATGCGTACCGGGCTGCCGGTCTCAAAAATGTTCCATGCTGCCTGCCTGGCCCATTCACCCTCGTGGAGGGCCTCGGCGGTGAGGCGATTGCAATAGATCGGGACCTTGTGCCGCCGCGAAAATACCTCGAGCCCGGTTACATGATCCCCGTGTTCGTGCGTGATGAAAACGGCGTCCAGACTTGACGGATCAACCCCGACGCGCTGAAGCCGTTGGCTGACTTGCCGGGCGCTGAACCCGCAGTCGATCAGGATCCGGCACTCATCCGTCGTGACCAGCGAACAGTTTCCACCACTGCCACTGCCGAGTACGGTTAAGCTGAGCACTTCCGTAGTTATACCCCGGCCGGCTTGTCTGCCAAGGTGGAACGTCGTCAATTCTGCAATCGTCCTGGAAGAAACGCCGTCTGCGGCGGCCACGGCCGGAAGACCGAAGCAAAGAGGGGCGATTCATAAGCTCCATACTATCAGAATCTTACAATATCCGTGACCACGGTTCCAAACCCGTCAACACCGGAAAAAAGCTTGCAGAATGCCACCTGTATCCGGACAGTGCGGGTTTCTTCCAGGTATGACCAGGTACGTTACTTACTTGATATTGGGACCGCCGGGCAGCGGCAAGGGCACGCAAGGTAGGGTACTCGGAACCGTACCGCGCTTTGTTCATTTTGCCTGCGGTGACGTTTTCCGGTCGCTCGATACGCGCACACCCATGGGCCAGCGATTCATCGAGTATTCCAGTAAAGGCCTGCTGGTGCCGGACGATCTGACCGTCGAGTTATGGCGCCACTCCATCGAAGCGCAGGTGGTCACCGCCAAGTTTAAGCCGGACATCGATGCCTTGGTGCTGGACGGCATCCCGCGAAACCCCAATCAGGCGCGCCTGATGGGAGAGATGATCGATGTCCGCCAGGTTTTCCACCTTTCCTGCCCGAATCGGGACGAATTGGTCAGGCGTTTGCGCAAGCGCGCGTTGAAAGATAATCGCTTGGATGACGCTAATGAAACCGTGATTCGCCAGCGTTTGGAGACCTACGACCGCGAAACGAAACCGGTGCTCGACTATTACCGGGATATCGTGAAGCGGATCGATGCGCTCCAACCTCCCATCAAGGTCTTGCATGACATCATCGCGAGCATCTGGAAGGGCCGGAATGGTACGCTGACCTTCCACGACTGAAATGCCGAAAAAATGCCACAAATGCCACGAGCGGAAAAATGCCACAAATGAGAGGAATCGGCGTCCAGGCCGGTGGAAGATGGCCCTGATCTCTCTTTGTTTGCGGCATTCGTGGCATTTTACGGCTTGTGGCATTTCAAATTATGAGCACGTCGGATGAACAGCCGGCTGAGGCCGGCCCGGAGCTCCGGTTCGAACCGGAAGAGGCCTACAGTCTGGAGGTGATCGAAAAAATCACCATGGTTCCCCGCCGGACGATCCTTGTTTATCACCGGCATGGGTTGATTCGATCAAGCACGAGCCGGGATGAGGGCGAGCACCTTTTCGACGATGAGACCGTGCGGGCGTTGCGGCGGATGGAGAGCCTGCGCCGGCGATGCAGGGTGAATCTGGCCGGCCTCAAGCTGATCATGAATCTTATGCGGGAAGTCGACGAGTTAAGGGCGGAGCTGCGTTTCCGGCGCCAGTAATACCACCCGGACAGTTATCTCCGTAGAATTTCGGCTCAGGGGGGGTGTCGCCGCCGGAGGATGCTCCGTCGCTGGTTGAATCGGTCTTAGGCCCAACGAGCCGGTAGACGGTTTGATGGCCCGTTGGGCCTGATCGTTTATACGGTCTGGTAGGTTTAACGCCGGCAGGGCGCCCGGGAAGGAAGACAAAATTTTTACCTCCGTGGCCCTCGAAACGGTATAAAGAGAAGAACGGACGCTTGGCGCGTGCTGGGTCTTGCTTGACGTTGGCAGAATCGCGGGTCAGGTCGAGGGATGACAAAACCGCGTGTGGCCTTCATGGGCACCGGCGAGATCGGGTTGCCGGTTTTACGTTGGTTGCGGCAGGCTCCGTCGGTTGAGTTGGTGGCGCTGGTGACCCAGCCTGACCGGCCAGTCGGCCGGTCCCAGGTGCTGACGCCGCCAGGGCCGAAAAAGGAGGTGAGTGGTTCCGGGGTAAGGGTGTTCCAGCCGGAGCGGCTGCGCCGTTCGCCGGCGGTTGACGAGCTGAGGCAACTCCGGCCCGACCTCATCGTGGTAATGGCATACGGGCAGATCCTGCCCAAGGCGGTGCTTGAGCTGCCGTCCCTTGCCTGCCTGAATCTGCACGCGTCACTATTGCCGAAGCATCGGGGGGCGGCACCGATCCAGGCGGCATTGTTAGCGGGTGACCGCGAGACCGGGATCACCGTCATGCACATGGCGGAAAGTCTGGATACCGGCGATATCGTATTGGAAAAAAAATTCCGGATTCGGCGGCGCGACACGGGCGCGGACGTGCATGACCGGCTGGCCGACCTGGCGCCGGTAGCGCTGGCAGAAGCGCTCGAGCTTTTGCTGGCGGGCAAAGCGCCTCGTGTGCCTCAGGTGGAGGAGGAGGCGACTTATGCGGCAAAGCTCGACCGCGATTCCGGCCGGATTGACTGGCAGCAGGACTGCTGGTGCCTCGATCGTCTTGTTCGGGCGATGTACTCATGGCCCGGGGCGTATACCGAGATACAGCTGCCGGGCGATGGGAACGGCCCGCGCCGTCTGAAAGTGCAGCGGGCGTTGCCGGTTCATCGCCGGAAAGGGTCGCCGGGAACGGTTCTCGGGGTCAGCCCGCGCGGGATCCTGGTTGCTTGCGGGGCTGGTGCGCTGCTGTTGAAGCAGGTGCAGTTGGAAGGGAAACGCCAGCTGCCGGCAGCCGAGTTTGCGCGGGGCATCCGCCTGCAGGCCGGCCAGCTCTTGGGACCGCAGCCGGGTGAGCCGGATCAAAAGAACGGATGAACCGTCGGCGCGCCGGCCCGCAGTGCGGAAGGATTTGGCTGCCGGTTGGATATCGTGAGAGAAGACCGTTCCGAACCCGGTTACGATCTTAGTCTGACGACGATACATCCGGACCGCAAACGTTTGGCATAACTGATTCAGTAACCGGGAGGTTCTGATGAGTCCAAACCTGTGGACCGGTCTAAAAAAAGGCACGGGAATGTCGGCTGACCAGCCAACCACAGCTCCGAAAGGATCACTGCTTATCGTGGATGATGAACCTTCTATCGCCAAATACATGGGCTTGGTGCTGGCGCGGGAAGGTTACCATGTGCTGACGGCGTTCAACGCTGAGCAGGCCTGGGAACTCTTCCAGCAATCGGCCCCACAGATACGCGCGGTCGTGACTGACATCGCGATGCCCGGCGATTGGAACGGGCTGGAACTGGCGCGCCGGGTCCGGCAGGCGTCACCGGGCACGCCGGTGCTTCTCGTAAGCGGCTATGAGCCGCCGGGATCTTTGGACGCGTGCAACGGCCTCTTGTCGAAGCCGTTTACTGCAGACCTGTTGCGCAGCACCGTCCGCCGCATGGTCGCCTGAGTTAAGGATGCCACAAATGCCACAAATGATGAGTGCTTGACGGCATTTTCTTAACCGGACCCTCGGTCCCCGACACCCGACACTCTCTTCTATTTGTGGCATTTTTCGGCTTGTGGCATTCGTGGCATTTCATTCAGCGGGCTGGAACGCCTCGAGAGGCGCGCAGGTGCAGAACAGGTTGCGGTCGCCATACACGTTGTCGATGCGGCTGACCGGCGGCCAGTACTTGCGCCCCCGCACCCAGCCCAGCGGGTAAGCGGCCGACTCGCGCGTGTAGCCCCGCCCCCAGGCCTCGGCCAGCAGGTCTTCGGCCGGGTGGGGCGCCTGCTTAAGCGCGTTATCCTGCCGGTCGGCTTCCCCCGTCTCGATGGCCCGGATCTCGCCGTGGATGGCGATCAGGGCCTCGCAGAAGCGGTCCAGCTCAGCTTTGGACTCGCTTTCGGTCGGCTCGATCATCAAGGTGCCCGCCACGGGGAAGGACACCGTCGGGGCGTGGAAGCCGTAGTCGATGAGCCGTTTGGCCACGTCTTCGACCTCAATGCCGGCCGAGCGCTTGAAGGGCCGCAGGTCCAGGATGCACTCGTGAGCCACCCGGCCCTGGCGGCCCCGGTAGAGCACGGGGTAAAACGGGGCCAGCCGCGCGGCGAGGTAGTTAGCGTTGGCGATGGCCAGCTGGGTGGCGCGGGTCAGGCCGGCCGGGCCCATGAGGGCGATGTACATCCAGCTGATGGGCAACAGGCTGGCGCTGCTGTATGGGGCGGCCGCCACCGGCCCGGGCCGGCCGTCGGGCCCCGGGCCGCCCGCCAAAGGATGACCGGGCAGGTAGGGGGCCAGGTGCGCCTTGACCCCGATCGGGCCCATGCCG